>NZ_JBJGYT010000006.1:0-193893 GCF_054050135.1 Geodermatophilus sp. SYSU D00705
CCCCCCCCCCCCCCCCCCCCCCCCCCCCCCCCCCCCCCCCCCCCCCCCCCCCCCCCCCCCCCCCCCCCCCCCCCCCCCACCCCCCCCCCCCCCCCCCCCGCCCCCCCCCCCCCCCCCCCCCCCCCCCCCGGGCGCCGTCGTCTCCAGGCGCCGATCGCATCCGGGAGAACGGCCGCGGGGGTTGTGTCGGCGACCACAGCCGCGTACCGTTCGAGTCGGTAAGAGAACGTTGCATTCGTTTATCGAACACACACCCCCCGGGAGACCGACCCATGGCCGCGAAGCCCTTCGCCTCCTCCGCCGACCTGGGCGTGAAGGAACAGACCCTCGAGGTGCTCGCCGACGGCGTGTACGCGCTGACCGCGGAGGGCGACCCGAACCTCGGTGCCATCGAGGGCGAGGACTTCCTCGTCTGCTTCGAGGCGCTGGCCACCCCGGTCGCCGCCCGCCGCTGGCTGGCCAAGCTGCGCGAGCACACCGACAAGCCGGTGCGCTACCTGGTGCTCAGCCACTACCACGCCGTCCGCGTGCTGGGTGCCAGCGCGTTCGACGCCGAGGTGATCGTCAGCTCCGAGCAGACCAGGCACCTCATCGAGGAGCGCGGCCAGCAGGACTGGGAGAGCGAGTACGGCCGGATGCCGCGGCTGTTCGAGGAGCCCGAGTCCATCCCCGGCCTCACCTGGCCGACCATGACCTTCCGCGACAAGCTGACCATCGAGCTCGGCGGCGACCGGGGCGAGCTGGTCCTGGAGTTCCTCGGCCGCGGGCACACCGAGGGCGACATCGTCGCCTGGCTGCCCAAGCAGGAGATCGTCTTCGCCGGCGACCTGGTGGAGTCCCAGGCGGCGCTCTACACCGGCGACGCGTTCCACTTCGACTGGGCCGCCGGGACCCTCGACCGCGTCAAGGCCCTCGGTGCGCGGCAGCTGGTCGGCGGCCGGGGCGCCATCGCCCGCGGCCGCGACCAGGTGGACGCCGCCATCGAGCAGACCCGCGACTTCCTGCTCACCATGCAGCGCACCGTCGGCGAGGCGCACCGCTCCGGCGGCACCCTCAAGGACGCCTTCGCCGCCACCCACGAGGCGCTGGCCCCCCAGTACGGCACGTGGCCGATCTTCGAGCACTGCCTGCCGTTCGACGTCCAGCGGCTGTGGGACGAGTTCTCCGGCATCGAGCGCCCCGTGATCTGGACCGCCGAGCGCGACCGCCAGGTCTGGGACGAGCTGCAGGGTGAGGATCCCCGATGACCCCCGACCTCCCCGTGCTGGTCGTGGGCGCCGGCCCGGTCGGCCAGACCACCGCGCTGCTGCTGGCCCGCTGGGGCCTGCGGGTCGTCGTCCTCGACGGCCGTGCCGAGCGCGACGCCATCGGCAGCAAGGCGATCTGCCAGCAGCGCGACGTCCTCGACGTGTGGGACGCCGTCGGCGTCGGCGCCGAGGTGGCCCGCCGCGGCGTCACCTGGACGACGGCGCGCACCTTCCACCACGACACCGAGCTGTTCAGCTTCCGGTTCGCCGACCGCGGGCGCTCCCCGTTCCCGCCGTTCGTGAACATCTCCCAGTGCGAGACCGAGCGGCTGCTCGACGAGCGCATCGCCGCCGAGCCCCTCATCGACGTGCGCTGGGGGCACCGGGTCACCGGCATCCGGCAGGACGACGCGGGCGTCACGCTGACCTGCGCGGACGGCCGGTCGGTGCGCGGCTCGTACGCGGTGGCCTGCCCCGGCCCCCGCAGCGACGAGGTGCGGTCGGCCCTCGGGCTCACCTTCGACGGCGAGACGTTCGACGACCACTTCCTCATCTGCGACATCCGCACCGACCTGCCCGGGTGGGAGACCGAGCGCCGCTTCTACTTCGACCCGGTGTGGAACCCGGGCCGCCAGGTGCTCATCCACCCCTGCCCGGACTCCACCTTCCGCATCGACTGGCAGGTGCCGCCGGACTTCGACCTCGCCACCGAGGAGGCCTCGGGCGGGCTGGACCGGCGCATCCGCCAGGTCATCGGCGATCGGCCCTACGAGATCGTGTGGAAGTCGGTCTACCGCTTCCACTCCCGGGTGGTCGACCGGATGCGGGTCGGCCGGGTGCTCGTCGCCGGCGACGCGGCGCACCTGGTCTCCCCCTTCGGCGCCCGCGGGCTGAACTCCGGCGTGCTCGACGCCGAGAACGCCGCCTGGAAGATCGCCTTCGTCCTGCGCGGGTGGGCGCCGGAGTCGCTGCTGGACAGCTACCACGCCGAGCGGCACGCCGCGGCGCTGGAGAACATCGAGGTCACCGGGGCGACCATGCGGTTCCTGGTGCCCGGCAGCGAGGCCGAGGCCCGGCACCGGCTCGACGTCCTGGAGCGGGCCGCCACCGACCCCGCCGCCCGGGCGCAGGTCGACTCCGGCCGGCTGGCCGAGCCGTTCTGGTACGTCGACTCCCCGCTCACCACCCCCGACGAGCGCCGGCCGTTCCCGGGCCGCCCCGCCCGCGGCGACGTCCCCGTCCCCGCGCCCGGCGTCCTGGTGCCCGACTGCCCGGTCACCGTGGCCGGCCGGCCGGACGTCGTCCGGCTGCGCCAGCTCGTCCGCGAGGGCGTCACCGCGCTCGTGGGGGACGACGCGGAGGTCCCGGCGCTGCCGCCGGCCTCCTCGCAGGGGCCCGCCGCGAGCTCGAGAGTGGCGGGGGGCAAGGAGGTCCTCCCACTGCCGGTGGCGGTGCACCGCATCCGCGACCTCGATCCCGGCCCCGTGCTCCGGGAGGCCCTCGGCGCCCGGCCCGACGAGGTCTGGGTGCTGCGCCCGGACGGTCACGTGGCCGCCGTCCTCACCCGCACCGCCGACGTCGCGCCCGCCGTGGCCCGGTTGCTCGCCCGCCCCGTCCCGACCCCCGTCCCGGCCTGAGAAGAGGAGGCACACCCGATGGCGTTCTACCGGCAGGTGGGCAGCATCCCGCCGAAGCGGCACACCCAGCACCGTCGTCCCGACGGCGGGCTGTACTACGAGGAACTGGTCGGTGAGGAGGGCTTCTCCTCGGACTCGTCGTTGCTGTACCACCGCGGCGTCCCGTCGGCGATCGTCGACGCCCGCCCGTGGCAGCTGCCCGACCAGTCGCTCACCCCGAACGCGCCGCTGGTGCCCCGGCACCTGAGGCTGCACGACCTGTTCCCCGGCGAGGAGCACAAGGCCGTCGACCCGGTGACCGGCCGCCGGCTGGTGCTGGGCAACGCCGACGTCCGCATCTCCTACGCGGTGTCGTCGCTGCCCTCGCCGTACTACCGCAACGCGACCGGCGACGAGTGCGTCTACGTCGAGCGCGGATCCGCCACCGTGGAGACGGTGTTCGGCGCCATCGACGTGGCGCAGGGCGACTACCTCGCCATCCCGCGGACGACGACGCACCGCTGGATCCCGACCGGCAGCGAGCCGCTGCGCACCTACGCCGTCGAGGCCAACAGCCACATCAGCCCGCCCAAGCGCTACCTGTCCCGGTACGGGCAGTTCCTCGAGCACGCCCCGTACTGCGAGCGCGACCTGCGCGGCCCGGCCGAACCGCTGCTCGGTGAGGGCACCGACGTCGAGGTCTACGTCAAGCACCGCGGCAACGGCCCGGGCGGGCTGGCCGGCACGATCCACGTCGTCCCGGAGCACCCGTTCGACGTGGTCGGCTGGGACGGCTGCCTGTACCCCTACGCGTTCAACATCGCCGACTTCGAGCCGATCACCGGCCGGGTGCACCAGCCGCCGCCGGTGCACCAGGTGTTCGAGGGCGCCAACTTCGTGATCTGCAACTTCGTGCCGCGCAAGGTGGACTACCACCCGCTCTCGGTGCCGGTGCCCTACTACCACTCCAACGTCGACTCCGACGAGGTCATGTTCTACGTCGACGGCGACTACGAGGCGCGCAAGGGCTCGGGCATCGGCAAGGGCTCGATCTCCCTGCACCCGGGCGGCCACAGCCACGGCCCGCAGCCGGGCGCGGTCGAGAAGTCCCTCGGCGTCGAGTTCTTCGACGAGACCGCCGTCATGGTGGACACCTTCCGCCCGCTGGACCTCGGCGAGGCCGGCACCGCCTCGGACGACGGGAAGTACGCCTGGAGCTGGTCGGGCCGGGGGCCGTCGGCATGAGAAACCCCCACGACGACGCTCCGCCGGCGCTCCACGTCTCCGCGGGGACCCCGAGAGGGAGCTGGCTGGACCTCCCGCCCGGCACCGGCTTCGGCCTGGCCAACCTGCCCTACGGCGTCTTCTCCACCGCCGGCACCGCACCGCGCACGGGGGTCGCCATCGGCGAGCACGTGCTCGACCTGGCCGCCGCCACCGGGGACGACGTGCACGCCACCGGCTCGCTCAACGCGTTCATGGCCCGCGGGCCGCAGGCCTGGGCGCAGCTGCGGGAGCAGCTGACCGACTGGTTCACCGACGCCGCGCACCGGGAGGCGGTCGAGCCGCATCTCGTGCCGCGGTCCGAGGTGACGCTGCACCTGCCGGTGGAGGTCGCCGACTACGTCGACTTCTACAGCTCCCAGCACCACGCGGAGAACCTCGGCCGGATGTTCCGCCCGGACTCCGCGGCGCTGACGCCCAACTGGAAGCACCTGCCGATCGGCTACCACGGGCGCTCGGGCACCGTGCAGGTCTCGGGCACCCCCGTGCTCCGCCCCAGCGGGCAGCGCAAGGCGCCGGCCGACGACGCGCCCACCTTCGGCCCGTCGCAGCGGCTGGACATCGAGGCCGAGGTCGGCTTCGTCGTCGGGACGCCGTCCGAGCTGGGCCGGCCGGTGCCGGTGGCCGACTTCGGCCAGCACGTGTTCGGCGTCTGCCTGGTCAACGACTGGTCGGCCCGCGACCTGCAGGCGTGGGAGTACGTGCCGCTGGGCCCGTTCCTCGGCAAGTCCTTCCTCACCTCGGTGTCGCCGTGGGTGGTGCCGCTGGCCGCACTGGAGGCGGCCCGGGTGGCCGCCCCGGCCCGCGACGTGCCGCTGCTGCCCTACCTCGACGACGCCGAGCACCCCTGGGGGCTCGACCTCACCCTCGAGGTCCGGCTCAACGGCGAGCTCATCAGCTGCCCGCCGTTCGGCCAGCTGTACTGGACCCCGGCCCAGCAGCTCGCGCACATGACGGTCAACGGCGCCTCCCTGCGCACCGGCGACCTCTACGCCTCGGGCACCGTCTCCGGCCCCGGCAGGGACCAGCGCGGCTCGTTCATCGAGCTCTCGTGGGGCGGCACGGAGCCGCTGACCCTCGCCGACGGCACCACCCGCACGTTCCTCGAGGACGGCGACGAGGTCACCATCACCGCCACCGCGCCCGGGCCCGACGGCACCCGCATCGCCTTCGGCGAGGTGTCCGGCCGGATCGAGCCGACGCCGTGAGCTCCCCCTCCCCCACCACACCGAAGGACATCGGATTGACTCCGTACGAGAGCCTGCTGGCCGCCGTCACCGACCCCGCCGGCCGCGCGGTCCTCGACCCGGCGACCGGCGAGGTCGTGGGCCGGGTGGCGCTGCGCTCCACCGACGACCTCGACCGCGCCGTCGCCTCCGCCCGCGCGGCGCAGCCGGCCTGGGCGGCCCGCGCCGACGCCGACCGCGTCGAGCTGCTGCTGCGCGCGGCGGACGCGGTCGAGGCGGCGGCCGAACCGCTGGCCGAGCTGCTCTCCCGCGAGCAGGGCAAGCCGCTCAACGGCCCCAACGCGCGTTTCGAGGTCGGCGCCTGCGCCGCCTGGCTGCGCGCGACCGCCGCCATCGAGCTGCCCGGCGGGACCGTGGTCGACGACGGGGAGACCTCCGCGGTGCTGCGCTACCGCCCGGTCGGCGTGGTCGGCGCCATCGGTCCGTGGAACTGGCCGATGATGATCACGGTCTGGCAGGTCGCCCCGGCCCTGCGCATGGGCAACACCGTGGTGGTCAAGCCCTCGGAGTACACCCCGCTGAGCGTGCTGGCCCTCGTCGAGGTCCTGAACGGCGTGCTCCCCGCCGACGTGCTGAGCGTCGTCGCCGGCGAGCGGGAGGTGGGCGCCCGGCTGTCGGCCCACCCCGGCGTGGACAAGCTGATGTTCACCGGCTCCACCGCCACCGGGCAGGCCATCATCCGCAGCTCGGCCGACACGGTGAAGCGGCTGACCCTGGAGCTCGGTGGCAACGACGCCGGCATCGTGCTGCCCGACGCCGACCCGCGCGCCATCGCCGAGGACCTGTTCTGGGGTGCGTTCATCAACACCGGCCAGACCTGCGCCGCCCTCAAGCGGCTGTACGTGCACGACGACGTGTACGACGAGGTGTGCGCGGCGCTGGTCGACGTGGCGAGGGCGATGCCGATGGGCCGCGGACTGGACGAGCGGAACGTGCTGGGCCCGCTGCAGAACCGCGCGCAGTACGAGGTCGTCGCGCGGCTGGTCGAGGCCGCCCGCGAGGCCGGCGCCAAGGTCCTGCTCGGCGGCGACCCCGACCCCGAGGCCCCCGGCCACTTCTACCCCGCGACGATCGTGGCCGACGTCGACGACGACAACCCGCTGGTGGCCGAGGAGCAGTTCGGTCCCGCGCTGCCGATCGTGCGCTTCGAGGACCTCGACGAGGCGGTCGCCATGGCCAACGGGCTCGACGTCGGCCTCGGCGCCTCGGTGTGGAGCGGCGACCGGGAGGCAGCCCGCGCCGTGGCGGCCCGGCTGGAGGCCGGCACGGTCTGGATCAACTCCCACGGCGGTGTGCACCCGATGGTCCCCTTCGGCGGGGTCAAGCGGTCCGGGTACGGGCTGGAGTTCGGCGTGGAGGGCCTCAAGTCGGTCGCGGTCCCCCAGGTGGTCAACGGCTGAGGGCACCCGGCGGCGGCGCCCCGACACCTCCCGGTGCCGGGGCGCCGCCGCGTCGTCCCCAGCCGTACCCGGCTGCTACTGCGCCGTGTAGCCGCCGTCGACGGTGTACTGCGCTCCCGTGACGAACGCCGCCGCATCCGACAGCAGGAACGTGACCACCTCCGCCACCTCCTCCGCGGTGCCCAGCCTGCCGATCGGGTGCCGACCCGCCAGGGCGTCGTACAGCTCGGCGGGCACCTGCCGCAGCAGCGGGGTCTCGATGTAGCCCGGGTGCACGGAGTTGACCCGGATGCCGCGAGCGGCGTAGCCGAGGGCCGCCGCCTTCGTCATGCCCGCCACGCCGTGCTTCGCGGCGACGTACGGCAGCGACGCCGGGGTGCCGACGAGCCCGAGGATCGACGACACGTTGACGATCGCCCCGCCTCCGGCCTCGAGCATCGGCGGGATCTCGTACTTGAGCCCGAAGAACACCGAGTCGAGGTTGACGGCCATGAGCGCGCGGTAGCCGTCGACGTCGATGTCGGCGACGTCGCCCCTCGGCCCACCGATCCCGGCGTTGTTGACCGCGAGGTGCAGTCCACCGAACTCGCTGACCGCGAGCGCGACCGCGGACTCCACCTGCCCGGGGTCGGTGACGTCGCCGACCGCTGCGACCGCCCTGCCGCCCGCCGAGACGATCTGCGCGACGAGCCCGTCCGTGCCCTCCTGCGAGAGGTCGTTCGCGACGATGCTCGCCCCGCCCGCGGCGAGCTGCAGCGCGACGGCCCGGCCGATGCCCGATGCCGCGCCGGTGACGAGGGCCGTCCTGCCCGTGAAGTCGAATGCCATGCCCACGCTCCTCCTGTGTCGGGACCATGCACCTGTCGGGACCGTGCACGCCGCCGCCGATCGGTGGAGCCCCGCCCGTCGCACCCGGCGGAGCAGTGGACCAGCCCGGCCGAACGCCGGTCCACCCCGGTCCTGCGCCTCCGCCGCGGCCCCTGAGGGCGACCGTAGGCTGGACCAGCGGACGACTCCGGGAGGACGGCGATGGCGGCAGAGGACGGCGGGGGAACGCCCCAGTCGCAGACGTTGGACCGCGGGATCCGGATCCTCGAGCACCTCGCCGCCGTGGGCACCCCGCAGCCGATCGCCGACATCGGCCAGGCGCTGGGCCTGCACCGGTCGATCACCTACCGGCTGCTCCGGACGCTGGAGGACCACCAGCTCGTCGAGCGGGACGCCGTCGGGCACTACTGGCTGGGTCTGGGCGTCGCCGGGCTGGCCCGCGGCGTGCGGACCGACCTCCAGGCCGCCGCGCTGCCCCGGCTGAACGAGCTGGTCGCCGAGCTGGGCATGACCGCCTTCCTGGTGGTCCGCACCGGGGACGAGGCGGTCACCGTGACCAGCGTCGAGCCGCAGGACACCGCCGCGCACATCGTGTACCGCCCCGGCACCCGCCACCCCGTCGGCCGGGGCGCGCCCGGGCTGGCGCTGCTCATGCCCGACGCGCCGTCCCCCGAGGACCGTGCCGCGCTGACCGAGGCGCGCCGGGTCGGCTGGGCCAGCTCCCACGGCGAGGTGATCCCCGGCATCCGGTCGATCGCCGCGCCGGTGCTCGGCCCCGACGGCGGTGCCCGCGCCGCGCTCGCGGTGGTCTTCGTCGACGAGGGCGCCGACGCCGAGCGGGTCGGGCGGGCCGTGACCGCGGCCGCGCAGAAGGTCGCGGCCGGCCTCCGCTGAGCCCTCCCGGGAGGGCCCGCCCCGTGCCGGACCCCGCCAGGCGGACGCGCCACGGACCCGGGGGCCCTCTGTCGCCCGCCCGGCGGGGCTGCACCCAGTGTGAGCAGGAACCGCGGGCGTCGCGACCCGGCGGCCGAGCAGCGCCGCGCGACCGCTCAGATGACGCCGAGCTCGCGGGCCTCGTCGACCATCCCGCTACGCGCGGTGACCGCGAGCTTGCGCCGGACCCGGCGGATCCGGGTGCGGACGGTGTTCCTCGTGACCGACATCCCCACGGCGATCTCGCGCGTCGACCGGCCCGCCGCCAGGTGCCGCAGCAGTTCGAGGTCGCGGTCGCCGAGAACCCGGGACCCGTCCGGCAGGGGTCCCGTCACGGCGCCTGCTCCCCCGTCGGAAGCCGCGCGGGGGCGCAGGACGTCCGGGCCGACTGCACCGGAGGGAGACGGCATCGGTCCTCCCGGGGGGGTGCACGGGCCGAGGGGCGGTGGGACACCTGACTCGGTCGCCCGCCATCCGACCGCGTCCACGCTAGCCAGGCGCGGCGTCATGGGCTTTACGCATCAGGTCCGGCTCCTTACCTTTTGGCGCATCGCGGAGGGGGAACGGCCATGCGCCCACGCGTCCGGACGGCCTCGCTCACCGGGTACGCCGGCCTGGCCCGGTCGCTGGGGCTGGACCCGGCGGACCTGACGGCCCGGGTGGGGCTGGACCTCGCCGACCTCGACGTCCCGGACCGGTGGGTCCCCGCCGCCCCGGTGGCCCGCCTCCTCGAGCTCTCCGCCCGGGGATCGGGTCGCGCGGACTTCGCCCTGCGCCTGGCCGGGCTCCGCCGGCTGGGCACCCTCGGCCCGATCAGCGTGGTCCTCCGCGACGAGCCGGACCTGCGCAGCGCCATCGACCTGCTGATCCGGTACGAGCGCGCCTACAACGAGGCGCTGCACCTGCGCCTCGACCAGGTCGACGGCGCGGCCACGGTGGCGGTGTGGCTCGAGTTCGGCGAGCCGGTACCGGTCGGGCAGGCGCTCGACCTGGTCATGGGCGCCGCCCTGGGCGTCGTCCGCATGCTGGTCGGCGCGGACTGGAAGCCCCTCGCGGCCACCTTCGCCCACCCCGCGCCCGAGGACCCGGAGCCGTACCGCGCCCTGTTCGGCCCGGACGTGCGGTTCGACCAGGCGGTCACGGGACTCGTGCTGCCCGCGCGCGACCTGAGCGCCCCGGTCGTCACGTCCGACCCGTCCGTGCGGCCCTACGCCCAGCAGTTCCTGCACACCGTGGTCGCGCCCGCGGAGCCGACCGCCGCCGTCCAGGTGGCGGAGGCGGTGCAGCTGCTGCTGCCGCTGGGACGCTGCTCGATGGACGAGGTGAGCCGGCACCTCGGGCTGCGCCCGAGGGCGCTGCAGCACGCCCTGGCCGACGAGGGGCAGACCTTCTCCGCGGTCCTGCACGCCACCCGGGCCCGGCTGGTCGAGCGCTACCTGCCCGCCGACCGGTACTCACTGACCGAGGTCTCCCAGCTACTCGGCTTCCGGGCACCGAGCGCGTTCACCCGGTGGTTCCACGAGCGCTTCGGCACCAGCCCGAGCGAGTGGCGGCGGGCCGCCCGCGACGCGGCGGCCGAGGACGGAGACGGAGCGGGAACCGTCCGGGGAGGGTGAGCAGCCGGTGCGCCCCGGAGCGGGACCATCGCCGGACGGCGGCCCCGGGAGGTGCGTGGTGGCTTCGGTGCATGCCCGGCGGTGGTGGGCGCGAGCGTCCCTGGCCCTGGTCGCGGCGGCGTTCGTCCTCCTCCTGGCCTTCGCCGGGGACGGCGGCCTGTGGCTGGTGCTCCTGACCGCGGCGGGCGCCGCCCTCGTCGTGGCCTCCCTGTTCTGGTTCCTGCTGCACCGCGGGCCGGTGCGCTGGCTGGCCCTCGCCCTGGCCGTGGCCACACCGGTGGTGCTGGTCGTGGTCTTCGCCGCCGCCGACCTGCTGTGGGTGGCCGTGGTCGCCGCCGTCCTGCAGGCCGCCGGCGTGGCGGCCGCCCGCACCGCGCTGCACCCGGACCGGTCGGAGTGGGCGCTGCCGATCACCGAGGTCCCGGCACCCCAGCGGCCGTTCGTGCTGATGAACCCGCGCTCCGGGGGCGGCAAGGTCGGCCGGTTCCGGCTGCGGGAGCAGGCCGAGGAGCTCGGCGCGGAGGTGGCGCTGCTCGACCGGCCCGGCACCGACGTCCAGCAGCTGGCCCGGGACGCCCTCGCCCGCGGCGCGGACCTGCTCGGCGTGGCCGGAGGCGACGGCACGCAGGCGCTGGTGGCGCAGGTCGCGGCCGAGCACGACGTCCCCTTCCTGGTCGTCAGCGCCGGCACGCGCAACCACTTCGCCCTCGACCTCGGGCTGGACCGCGAGGACCCCAGCCGCTGCCTCGACGCGCTGCGCGACGGCGTGGAGGCCCGGATCGACCTCGGTGAGGTCAACGGGCGGCCGTTCGTCAACAACGCCTCCTTCGGCGCGTACGCGGAGATCGTCGAGAACCCCGCCTACCGCGACGACAAGCGCGGCACCACCCTGGAGGCGCTCCCCGACCTGCTGAGCCACCGGCGCGGGGCCCACCTGCAGGCCGTGGCCGGCGAGCTGGTCGTGGACGGGCCGCAGGCGGTGCTGGTGAGCAACAACCCCTACGAGGACTCCGACCTGGCCGGGATGGGCCGGCGGTCCCGCCTCGACCGCGGGGTGCTCGGCGTGATCGCGGTCCGGGTGGACACCGCCCGGCAGGCGGTCGGGCTGCTGCAGGGCGCCCACCAGCGCGGGGTGCAGGGCACCGAGGCCGCCGAGGTCGTGGTGACCGCCGACGTCCCCGAGGTGCCGGTGGGCATCGACGGCGAGACGGTGCGGCTGTCGACCCCCGTCCGCTGCACCGTCCGCCCCGGGGCGCTGCGGGTCCGGCTCCCGCGGGAGCGGCCGGGCATCCGGCCGCCGCGGGGGCGCCTGCAGTGGGCGGCGCTGTGGAACCTGGCGATGGGCCGGTCGCCCGCGCCTCCCGTCCCGGCTCCGGACCGGCCGGCCTCCGTGGGGCCGGAGGCCTGAGAGTGGGGCCTGAGGCCTGAGACCGCCCGGGCCGAGGTCCGGGCCCTCAGGACGCCGAGGTTCCGGCCCTCAGGACGGGGACGGCCGCGTCGGTGGCTCGAGGGCCTCCGGGGCGGGCGGCTCGAGGGTCTCCGAGGCCGGCGCGGGCCGGGGCACCGGCCAGGTGGCGCCGGTCTCCCGGCGGAACGCGTCCACCGCGGCCTCCACCGTGGGGAAGAAGTGCTGCGGCTGGATCTCGTGGGTCAGCCCGTAGCGCTCGATCTTGCGGCGGACCGGGTCCTTGAGCTCGGCGAACACCAGCGACTGCCCGCGCCCGTCGAGCAGCCGGTCGAGGTCCTCCAGCACGTCGGCGGCCGTGGTGTCGACGTCGGTGATCGGCTCGGCGGCGACCAGGATCCACCGGGGCGCGGGGTCGCTGCGGGCGATCGCGGTGACCTCGTCGCGGAAGGTCTTGGCGTTGGCGAAGAACAGCGGTGCGTCGAACCGGTAGATCACCAGCCCGGGGAGCCGGCGCGCGTCCGGGTAGGAGCGGACGTCGTGGTACCCGGCCACGCCGTCGGCCAGCCCGAGGACCGTCTGGTACGGCCGCCAGGCCCGGCGGAAGACGTTGAGGATGGACAGGCCGACCGCGATCGCGATGCCGGGCAGGACGCCGAGCAGCGCCACCCCGGCGAACGCGACGATCGACAGGCTGAACTCCACCCGGCGCTGGTGCCACAGGCGCGCGGTGCCCGGCAGGTCGGCCAGCGACAGCGACGCAGTGATCACCACGGCCGCCAGCGCGGACTGGGGCAGGTCCCGGAACAGGCCGGGCAGGAACACGATCATCACGATGATGAGCGCGGCGCCGGTGACGCCGGTGAGCTGCGACCGCATGCCGGCCCGCTCGGCCACCGCCGTGCGCGAGGCGCTCGTGCTGACCGGGAAGCCCTGGAACAGGCCCGCGGCGAGGTTCGCCGCCCCGATGCCGATCATCTCCTGGTTGCCGCGCACCTCCTGGCCGGTGCGCTCGGCGAACGACGACGCCGTGGAGATGGTGTCCGCGAGGGAGACCAGCGCGATCGCGAACGCCCCGGCGAGCAGCGGTGCGACGTCGGACCAGGCGACCGCGGGAAACGTCAGGGGCGGGAACCCCTCCGGCAGGACGCCGACCAGGCTCACGCCGCGCTCCCCCAGGTCGAAGGCGCCGCTGACCGCGATGGCGAGGACCACCATGACCAGCACCCCCGGCACCCGGGGCGCCCACTGCCGCAGGGCGAGGACCACCGCGATGCCGCCGATCCCGACCGCCGCGGCGGCCGGCACGGTCTCGCCCCGCGCCACTCCCTGGACGAAGGCGGCGAACTCCGCGATCAGCCCGTCGGCGTCGACCGAGAACCCGAGCAGCTTGGGCAGCTGGCCGACCAGGATGGTCAGCGCCAGCCCGTTCATGTAGCCGATCATGGTCGGCTTCGAGAGCAGGTCGGCGACGAAGCCCAGCCCCGCGAAGCCGGCCGCGAGCATGACCGCCGCGGTCATCAGCGCCAGCATCGAGGCCAGCGCGACCGCCCGTTCCGGGTCCCCGCCCGCGACCACCAGCGGCAGCACCGTCGCGGCGATCATCGGGCCGAGCGAGGAGTCGGGCCCGAGCACCAGGATGCGGGACGGGCCGAACAGCGCGTAGGCGAGCAGGCAGGTGATCGTCGTGTACAGGCCGGTGATCGACGGCAGCCCCGCCAGCTGGGCGTAGGCCATCCCCTGCGGCACGAGGAGCGTGGTCAGGACGATCCCGGCCACGAGGTCCTTGACCAGCCACGCCCGGCGGTAGCCGGTCAGCGCACGGACGCCCGGGGGGACCGGTGTCATGGCCACCACCTCACGACGTGGGCCGGCCCCTGCTCAGCGGGCCGTCCCGCGGGTGCGGAACGCGTCCCGCACGCGCTTCTCCACCAGGATCGGGACGAAGGCCTGCACGCGGGCGCCGGCGAACGTCGCGAGCGCCGCCGCGGCCAGGTCCCGCACCTCCTCGGGGTCCGCGCCGTACTCGCGGGCGACCCGGCCGGCCAGCAGGTCCAGGAACGACGCCCCCGGCGGGACCGGCAGCAGGCCGTCCTCGTCCGGAGCGACTCCTGCGGCGACGACCGTCACGCTGCACCTCCTCGTGGCCCGGCCCGGGTCCGCCCACGGTCCCGGGCCGGCGTGCCGCGACGCCTCACCCGCGGCGGATGACCGGCGGGATGCGCAGGTCAGCCGCCGGGGGCGTCCAGGCGCCGGGCGAGCAGGCCGAACAGGACGCCGAGCGCGTTGGTCGCCCAGTGCGCCCCGGCGGCGGCCACCACGCTGCCGCTGCGCCGGCGCAGCTCGCCGAAGACCAGGCCGCCGACCGTGGTCAGGACGACAGCGCCCACGACGACCGCGGGGCTGCCCGCGCCCCCGACGGCATTCGAGACGCCGCGGTTGGTCCCGCCGACGTGCAGTGCGGGGAGCACGTGCCACAGCCCGAAGAGCACGGAGGTGGTGACCAGCACCTGCCACGGCCGGCAGTGGCGGGACAGCGCCCCCCACAGCACCGAGCGGAAGGCGATCTCCTCGAGGACCACCGTGCCGAGCGGGATGACCAGCAGCGCGGTGCCCAGCGCCTGCGGCAGCGGCAGGTCGTAGCGGTCGTCCTGGAACGCCGGCCGGGTCGCCGGGAGCAGCACCCCGACGACGTAGACGCCGGCCACCACGGCGACCGCCCCCAGCGCCCACCGGCAGCCCGACCGCAGGCGGTCGCGGCCCAGCCCGAGCTGCGCCCAGGTGAGCCCGTCGGCACGGGCGCAGGCGAGCAGGGCGGCCCCCTCCAGCCCGCGCACCCACCACGGCGGGTGCAGCAGGTGGTCGACGAGGTTGACCGCGACGAGGGTCAGGACGACGGCACCCGAGACCACCCGGTACCGGCGGCGGAGGGCGGCGGACGTCGTCACGCCGGTCCCGTCAGCCGTCACCGACGAGCTGCCGCAGCCGCTGGGTGTCGGCGTCGGTCCAGCCCGGCGGCTGTGCCACCTCCGCCCACGCGTCCACGTAGTCGGCCTCGTACTTGTGCCCGTGGCCGTCCGGCACGCCGGTCGAGAACGCCAGGTCGGCCGTCACCTGCCAGAAGGTCACCACGGGCAGCCAGAACATGTCGGGCGACACGTCCGGCCCCCGCTCGCCCTCGAGCCAGTCGGGGCGGGACAGGAGCAGGCGCGGCGACCACCACACGATCGGGTCGGAGGCGTTCTGCAGGTAGGCGACCCGGGGCTCCTCCCACGGTGCCGGCGGCGCCCCGAGGTCGGGCGCCTCGTCGGCGAACCGCGCGGTCCGGCCCTCGTCGTACACCGGGAGCCACTCCGGCGAGCCGGCGTCCCGGTCGGCCACGAGCCCGCGCCACAGCTCGTTGAAGTTCGGCGGCCCCGCCCACACCACGCCGGCGGTGCGGTTCTCGATGTCGGCCAGCCCGCTGAAGGCGGCCTCCCCGCCGAAGGTGCCCAGGCTCTCCCCGAAGACCAGCAGCAGCGGCCGGTCGTCCGGGGGCAGCTGCGACCAGGTGCCGTACACCGCGTCGAACAGCGCGCGGCCGGCGTCCCGGGCCTTGGCCTGGTCGACGAGGAAGGACAGCCAGCTGGGCAGGTACGAGTACTGCACGGCCACCATCGCGGTGTCGCCGTTGAACTCGTACTCCAGTGCGGCGCTGGCCGCGGGGTCGACCCAGCCGGTGCCGGTCGTGGTGACCACCGCGAGGACGGACCGGTCGAAGCCGCCGGCCCGCTGGAGGTCCCGGACGGCGAGCGCCGCGCGGTCGGCGACGTCGTCAGCCGACGCCAGCCCGGCGTAGGCGCGGACCGGCTGGAGCGACGGCCGGCCGGAGAAGGCGGTGAGCTCCTCGGGGGTCGGGCCCGCACCGGCGAAGTTGCGGCCCTGCAGGCCGAGGTCCTCCCACGGCACCAGGGAGCCCGGGCCGCCGGACCGCTCGGGGACGGTCGGGCGGACGGCGCCGGCCTCCGTGCCGTCGTCCTTGACGCCGAACGCGGAGTTCGCGGCCCCGACCAGGCCCTGGAAGAGGACCCCGTTGAGCAGGAAGACCACCAGGGCGGTGACCACGACGACGCCGAGCGGCCGGGCCAGCCGCCGCGGCAGGAGCCGGCCGAACCCGCGGACCAGCCGGCGGGCCAGCCACCCCACCCCGCGCGCGATCGCGACGAAGAGCGCGAACACCGCCACCGCGACGACGACGATGCCGATCGAGGAGTACCCCTCGGGCGGCTCGACGCCCATGAGCAGGTGGATCTCCCGCTGCCAGTACGCGCCGAACCCCAGGGCGATCAGGACGAGCGCCGGCCCGACCACGGCCAGGACCTGCCACGCGCGGCGGCGGAGCCGGGCGGACACCCGCCGGTCGGTGACCTCCGCGACGGACCAGGCCACGGCGACCCCGAGGCCGTAGCCGATCGCCGCGGTCACCCCGCCGATCACGCCCTGCAGCAGCCAGCCCCGGGGCAGCAGCGACGGGGTGAGCGAGCTGCAGCCGAACAGGACCGCCCCCACCGTCCCGCTCCAGGTGTAGCGCGGCAGCCACCGCGTCCACCGGCGGGCCGGACGCCCCGCGGCCCCGTCAGGGACGTCGACCGGCGGGGCGACGTCGGGCTCGCCGGACAGGGGCCTCGTCGCCGGCTCGGTCGTCATTCCGCACTCCCTCCGGGGAGGGCCGACGCTACGGATCCACCCGCCGCCGGAACTCGCACCAGGAGGATGAGTCGCGGACGGCGGCCCGGGACCACCATCCCGGGCATGCGAGCTGGCGTGCGGACGGGACGACGGTCAGCGGTGCGGCTGCCGGGGCCGGGCTCCCCGCCGGACGTCGCCCTGCTCCTCGCGGCGGCGACCGCCCCCGGCACGTTCGCGCGGTCGCTGTCCCCCCGGAGCGCACTGGACCAGGGCCTGGTGACCGGGCTGGCCACGGGACTGCAGTACCTGCTGTCGGTCGGGGCGCAGGACGTGCTCGAGGCCACCGCCCGGACCCTGGTCCGCGGGACACCGTCCCCGGCCGCCCGGCGCGCCGGCACCATCGCGGTCGACTGCGCGGCGGTGCCCGTCGGGCTCGCCGTGCTGCGGGCCCTGCCACCGCGCGCCGATGACCCGCTCCGGGGCGCCGTGCGGCAGACCGCCTGGCGGCTCGGTGCGACCGGCCTCAGCGGCGCGCTGCTCGGCGGCGCCCAGCTCGGCGCGCACGCACTCGACGACCGCCTCCGGCTCGGCGGGCGCCTGGCCGCCGTCCCGCTGGCGGTCCCCGTCGGCCTGGGCCTGGCCTACGTGCTGGACCGGATCCGTGCGGACCGGCCGACCGGGAGCACCGACGAGTCGGAGGGTCCGCCGGCGCTGTCCTCCCTGGCCGTCGCGTCGGGCATCGTCGGGTCCCTCGCCGCGGCCGGGTACGCCGAGCACGTCGTCAGCGACCTCGCCGCCCGCCGGCTGGCCGCGGTCCTGCCCGGGCCGCCCGAGTTGTGGCGGCTGGCGGGCCACGCGGGCGCCCTCGCCGGGCTGGGGCTCGGCGTCTCGACGCTGTGGCACCGGGCGATGCGGCGGATCGAGGCGACGACGGCGGCCGACGTCCCGGTGTTCGAGGTGGGCGAGGGCGACCGGTGGGTGCCGCCGACGGTCAGCGGTGGCCCCGGCAGCCTCGTCTCCTGGGAGGGCATGGGCCGCGACGGCCGGCTGCACGCGCTCGCCTCGGTGCGCCCGCGGCCGGTCGCCGACCGACCCGAGGGCGTGCCGGACCTGTCGATCGAGACCGTCATGGGCACGCCCGCACTCGCCGCCCCCGTGCAGGTGTACGTCGGGCTGGACAACGCCCCCACCCCGCGGGCCCGGGTGGACCTCGCGATGGCGGAGCTGGAGCGGACCGGCGCGTTCGACCGGTCGCTGCTGGTCCTCGTCTCGCCGACCGGCACCGGCTACGTCAACTACGTCGCCGTCGCCGCCCTGCAGTACCTCGCGCTGGGCGACGTCGCGACCGTGGCCCTGCAGTACTCCCGCCGGCCGTCGCCGCTGTCGCTCGGCATGGTGCCCCGGGCCCGGGAGCAGAACCGGTTGCTGTGGCTGCGGGTCCTCCAGCGCCTGCGGGAGCGCCCGGGTCGCCGTCCGCGCGTGGTGGTGTTCGGAGAGAGCCTCGGCGCGCACACGAGCCAGGACGTGTTCCTGCACTGGGGGACGCTCGGTCTGGACGCGATGGGGATCGACCGGGCGCTGTGGATCGGGACGCCGTACGGGAGCGGCTGGATGCGCGAGGTCACCCGCGGCAACCGCCTCGACGTCGACCCCGACGCCGTCGCCGTCGTCAACGACCACGCGCAACTCGTCGACGTCGTCGCGCGGCGTGGCTGCTCGCCGCGCTTCGTCCTGCTCAGCCACGACAACGACGGCGTGACGAAGTTCGGCCAGGACCTGCTCTGGTACCCCCCGGACTGGCTGGGCCCCGCGCGACCGACCCCGCAGGCCGTCGCGGCGGGCAGCCCGCGCGGCATCCCCCCGGCCATGCGGTGGCGGCCGGTGACGACCTTCTTCCAGAGCCTCGTGGACATGAAGAACGCGCAGACCTCCGGGGCGTTCGGCGCGTGGCAGCACGACTACCGCGCGGACCTGCCGCGCTTCCTCAGCACCGTGTTCGAGCTGCCCGCGTCCGAGGAGCAGCTCGTCCGGATCGAGGAGACCCTGCAGGTGCGCGAGACCGTGCGCGAGCGGCTGTTCGCCGTCGTCCCCGGGGCCGTCGGCTGACCCGGAGGCCGCGGACATCCTCCTCCAGGGACGGTGCGCCGCCGGTGGGGCGGAGCGAGGCTGCGCGGCATGCGGGCGAGCCTCCAACAGCACCTCGGGTCCCGGCAGGTCGGCAGGGTGGTCTACGGCTCGATCATCGGGCTGGCGCTCGTCGTGGCGCTGGAGAAGCACCCGCCGGCGCCGGGGGTCATGACCGTGTGGCTGCTCGGCACCGCCCTGGCGGTGGGGCTGGCCGAGATCTACAGCGAGATCGTGGGCGTCGAGACGAGCACCCGCCGGCCGGTGACGCGGGCGCAGTTCGGGCACATGGCCGAGGACGCCGGGGCGGTCGGCTTCGGCGTCGCGTTCCCCGCCCTCTTCTTCCTGCTGTCCGCGCTCGGGCTGTTCGCCGTCGACACCGCCTTCACCATCGCGAAGTGGACGGGCCTGGGCCTGATCGGCTTCTACGGGTACTGGGCGGCCCGCTTCGCCGGCGCGGCGCCGCACCGGGCGCTGGTCAAGGGCGCGCTCGTGGCGCTCGTCGGGGCCGGGCTGATCGCGCTCAAGGCGCTCGTGCACTGACCGGCCGGACTCGCCGGATCCGAGCGCCTCACTCCTGAGCCGGCCGCGGGTCGGGCTGCGCCACCTCCGCGGCGTGCCGCCCGGCTCCCCCGCGGTGCGCTCGACGACGGCGCGGCAGTCCCCGCACCGGCAGGTCGGGGACAGCGCCGCCGCGTTCCGGACCGCGGGCCGCCGCGCTCCGGCCGTAGCGCGCGGCCAGCGGCGCGGCGCTGGACCCGTGTGCGAGGACGCTGAGGAGCACGGTGCCCGCGATGACGGCCACGGCCTCGTCGGCGGCCGGGCCCAGCTCCTCCAGCGCGAGCAGGGCGAAGACCAGGGACGCCAGGCCCCGTGGCCCGAACCAGCCGATGAAGGACACGGTGACCCGGTCCAGCCCGGAGCCGGTCAGGGCCAGCGTCACCGGGACCATCCGCACGGCGGTCAGGCTGAGCACCGCGTACAGGGCCAGCGACCACGTCACCCGGTCGAACAGGATCGGTACCGCGATGGCGCCGAACGCCGACCACACCAGCAGCGAGAGCAGGCCGCCGGTCTGCTCGGTGAAGGCCAGCTCGGTGGGGCCGCGCCTGCCCACCGTGGCGCCGAAGGCCAGCCCGCCGCAGAACGCCGCGACGAACCCGTTGCCGTGCACGACCAGCGCCGCGGCGTACGCCGCGAGGGCCAGCGCGAGCACGGCGGGCCCTGCGAAGTCCTCCGCCACCCACCCTCGGTCCCGCGCCCGGCGCAGCGACCACCCGCCGGCCGCGCCGACGGCCACCCCGGTGGCCACGCCGATCGCCAACTCGAGCAGCGCCTGCGCCAGCCCGGGGGCCTCCACCCGTGACCCCGTCGAGATGGCGCCGGCCAGGGCGAACAGGACGACGGGCGTGGCGATCCCGTCGTTGAGCCCGCTCTCCACGTTGATCAGCCGCCGCACCCGGGACGGCACCGCCGGGTTGGTGACCACCGGCAGGCCCAGAGCGGCATCGGTGGGTGCCAGGGCTGCGCCCACCAGCAGGGCGAGCCAGAGCCCGAGGCCGGGGAACAGCCACGCCGCCAGTGCCCAGCCGGCCACCACGGTCAGCGGCAGCCCCACCGCCAGCAGCCGCACGTACCGCCCGGCGTCGGAGCGCAGGTCGTGGACCCGGACCCGGGCCGCATCGGCGAACAGGACCCAGACGAGGGTGAGCTCGACGAGGGGCGTGAGGGTCTCCGGGGCGGCGCTGGCGTCGACCAGGCCGGCCGCTGCCAGACCGGCGCCGACCACCACGAACACGATCGGGGCGCTCAGGTCCGCCCGCTCGAGCCGCGCCGACACCACGCCCCACAGGAAGACCGCCGCGGCGACGACGAGGACGGCCACCTCCACGGTCGCCCGCCCGCGCCCTCAGCGCCTGCCGCTCGCCGGCCGTCGACCCCGCCGCATGGCCGCCTCCTCGCTCGTGTCCGGCGCCGAGCGTCCTGCCCGCGCGCCGACCGCGCCTCGTCCGCTCCGGGCGACCGGGCACCGGGGCTCCGGCGGGCGCACGTCATCCGCGCGGGGGGACGCCGGTCGGTACCGGTGGCCTCCTACCGTCGGCTCCGGCGGGGCCGGGGGGTCGGCACGGCCGTCGCCGCCGTCGCCGGGTGCGCGTCGACGAGGGAGCCGGGATGCGGACAGTCCACGACCTCCGGACGGCCGGGCGCCGGCTGGAGACGACGGTGCCAGGCCGCTCCGTCCGCTCCTTCGTGGCCCTCCAGGGGATCGACCGCGCGACCGCCATCGCCGCCCAGGCATTCACCGCGTTGATCCCCCTGGTCCTCCTCGCCTCCGGGCTGGCGCCGACGGAACACCGCGACCTGGTCTCCGATCTGCTCGTCCGCAAGTTCCACCTCGAGGGTTCGGCCGCCGACGCGGTGCGCGAGCTCTTCGCGCACCCCTCCACCGCCTCGACCGGCGTGTTCAGCGTGGTGCTGCTCGTCTTCTCCGGCGTCTCGCTGACCCGGCGGATGCAGCGGATGTACCAGGACGCCTGGCGGCTCCCGCCGCGCCGCGGGGTCAGGGGATCGCTCAACGCTGCCCTCGCCCTCGCCGTCCTGCTGGTGGAGATCAGCCTGCTCTTCCTGGTCCGCACGCTGGTCGGCGCGCTGCCGGCCGGCTGGGCGGTGAGCGGGACGATCTCCGTCCTCGGGAGCGTGCTGCTCTGGACGTCCATCCCGTGGCTCCTGCTGGACCGGCGGGTCTCCTGGCGCCGGCTCCTGCCGACCGGGGCGCTCACGGCCGGCTGTGCGGGCGTCTACGCCCTGGCCACCACGGTCTACATGCCCCGGCTGATGTCCACCTACAGCCTGCGGTACGGGCTCTTCGGCGTGACGCTCGCGCTGATCGGGTGGCTGCTGTGCGTCGCGTTCATCTTCGTCACGACGACGATCCTGGCCGCCGAGTTCGACCGCTCCCCCGAGCGCTGGGCCACGCGCGTGCGGACCCGGCTCGGCCTGGAGCAGCCGGCGCGCGAACAGGCGGCCGTGGGCGGCCCCCCGCCGGCGGGCGAGGAACTGCCCCCCGGCGACGTCCGCCCCGTGCACAGCTGCCCCTCGACCCCGGGGGCTCGGCGTCTTCCTCGCCACCCAGGTGTCCCCGGGGACCCCGGTCAGGGTCCGGCGACCGGCGAGAAGGACCGGATCTCCTGATGACCGTCGCGCACCAGCGCCCACGCCGCCTCCGGCACCTCGGGCCACGCTCCCGGAGCTCACGCAGCGGCTCGGAGACGACGAAGCGGGTGGTGGTGTCGAGCTGGTCGAGCGCTTCCCGGTCGGGGTACAGCTGCCGGGCCTGGGTCACGTCGATGGAGTGGAGCGCGAGCTGGTGCACAGGATCTCGGTGTCGGTCCATCCCCCGAGGGCCGGTACAGCGACGGGTCGACCGCCGGCACGAGGTCGCGTTCGACCTCGGCGACCGGGCCAGCGACCCGCCCGGTCCACGCGACGTCGACGCAACCAGGACCGCTCGGCGCACACCTCACCCGCGGAGGACGACGCCGCCCGCGGGCCCTCCACGCGGAGCTGCGGGACTCCGCCGGTCGGACCGGGCAGTGCACGCACAGGGCCCGACTGCCGCAGCAGCCGGGCCCCGGCCCGTGGTCGCGCTCAGCTCGTGGGTGCCGGCGTCCGCGGTGCGGGCGTCACCTGCTCCTCCGCGAACACGTCGCGCAGCTTCTCCTCCTGGTCATGGCTGAGGTTGGTCTCGACCAGAACCATCTGCTGGCCCGCGAACGCCTCCTTGACCTTGTCCACCACGGCGTCGGACGACAGGACGAACAGCGCGGAGGTCCCCGGCTGGATCTCGTCGCGCATCCGGCGGATGAAGGAGTCGTCGATGCCGACGTCGGCCATGCTGCCGGTCAGGGCCCCCATCGCCGCACCGATCGCCATGCCCAGCAGCGGGATGAAGAAGATGAGGCCGAAGAGCATGCCCCAGAAGGCGCCGCCGAGGGCCCCGGCGCCCGCGAGGTTGGTGAGCTGACGCGTCTTCGGCTTCCTCGCTCCCTCGGGGTAGCTGACGACCGCGGCATCGTGGATCTTGATCAGTTCCCTGCGCTGCAGGTCCCTGAGGGTCGCCTCGGCCCTGTCCGCGCCGTGGGCGGTCGGGAACTTCCAGACGGTCATGGTGGCCATCGACTTCTCCTCTGGTGTGCGCGACCGGACCGGGCGGTCCGGGGTCAGGAGTTGAGGATCTGGCTCTTCTGGAGCTCGAACTCGGCGTCGTCGAGGACGCCGGAGTCCCGGAGCTGGGCCAGCTCGCGCAGCTGGGCCAGCTTGGTGTTGGTGTCCGTGCGCGGCGGGGCCGCCGGCTCGGCGTACTGCGGCTCGGGCGCGTACCGGGCCTGCTGCTCGGCCCACCGCCCGGCCTGGCGGCGGGAGACGCGGTTGGACACGGCGGTGGCCGTGCCGGCGACGACGGCGGTGCGGGCCATGCCCCGCAGCAGTCCTGGCATGTCGACTCCTCTGCGTTGGTCGGTGTTGGTCGGTGCACGGTCGGTCGGTGCGCGCCGGCCCGGCCGGCGCGACGACTGCTCAGCTCGTCGACTGCTCAGCTCGTCGACGAGAGGCCCGGCTCGGTCGCCGGGCGCCAGAACGCGGCGGCCATCAGCACCAGGCCGAGGAAGAGGACCTGCACGCCGAAGACGACGCACAGCACGAGCACGGTCGCCTGCGGCCAGGCGATGGCCAGCACGCCGACGACGACGTTGACGACGCCGAGCGCGAGCAGCCATCCCCAGCCCGGGATCTCGTCCCGCCCGACGACGGCGAGGCCCGCCCGGCCGGCCCCGTGGACGATCAGGGACAGCCCGGTGATCAGCACCAGCGACCACAGGGTGATGCCCGGCCAGACCGCGGCCAGGATCCCGCCGACCACCAGCACGGCACCGAGCACGACCGACCCCCACCGGTGCCGCTCGGAGTCCCACCCGGCGGCGATCTCGAGCAGGCCGCCGACGACGAAGGCCAGGCCGAGCAGCAGCGCCAGGCTGCGCGCGGCCGCCACGGGGTTGAACAGCAGGGCGATCCCCACGGCCACGACCACCAGGCCGAGCAGCCCGACCGCGATCCGGGCCCCCCTGCGTCCCGGGGGCGCGGTCGCATAGGGACTGGAGACGTCAGCGGTCATCTCGATCCTCCCCCGGGTCGCAGTCCAGGGCCCGAGACTCGCCCCCGGCGGGGACCGTGACCTCATCCCCCCTGGATGACGCAGCACCCCCGGCCGGACGGGCACCGTCGCGTCATGAGGCTCAGCTGCGCAGCCGGGATCGGGGCCGCCGTCGTCGCGGCGGCGCTCACCGCGTGCTCGAACTCGTCCTCGCCGTCGGAGGCCGCATCGACGACCGCGGCGTCGTCGTCGGCGGCGTCCAGCGCGGCGGTGTGCCAGGCCGCCGACGAGCTGCGGTCGTCGGTCGCCGCACTGGGCGACGTCAACGTCGTCCAGGAGGGCACCGCCGGCGTGAGCACGGCGTTCGACTCGGTGGAGAGCGCCCTGGCGCAGGTCCGTACGGACGCCGGGGCGGAGTACGCCGACGACGTCGACCGCGTGCAGGCCGACGCCGACTCGGTGCGCTCGGCCCTCGACACGGCGCAGGCCGACGCCTCCGCGCAGACCCTGGGCGCCCTCGCCTCCTCGGTCGGGGTCCTCCTCTCCGACGCCCGGAGCCTCGTCGACGAGATGAGCGCGACGTGCTGACCGCGACCACGGCGTCCCGCGACGCGCGTCCCCTCCGCGACGCCGTCCCGTCCGCGCGACCCACCCCGCGCGAGCGGCGGGCCGCGGGCAAGGCACTGCGCGCCGTCGCCCCCCTCGACGCCCACGCCGAGTCCCCGCGCGCGACCCGCACCCGCGACCCGCTGACCCTGCTCGAGCAGCAGGCGGCCGACCGGCTGGCCGAGCTCGGCCCCATCCGCTACGGGCGGATGCTGGAGTCTCCCTTCGCCTACTACCGCGGCGCCGCACGGGTCATGGCCGCCGACCTCGCCGGCGCGCCCCGGTCCGGCTTGACGGTGCAGATGTGCGGCGACGCGCACGCGGCCAACTTCGGCCTGTACGGCTCGCCGGAGCGGCGGCTGGTGTTCGACGCGAACGACTTCGACGAGACCCTGCCGGGGCCGTTCGAGCACGACGTCAAGCGGCTGGTCGCCAGCCTGGAGATCGCCGGCCGGCACAACGGCCTGTCCCGCAAGCAGCGCAGGGGCCTCACCCTCGCCGCCGCGGCGCGCTACCGCACGGCCATGGCGGAGTTCGCGGGCGCCCGGGACATCGAGGTCTGGTACTCGCGGATCGACGCCGACGAGATGCGCACCGAGCTCGCTCCCCTGCTGGGACCAGCCGCGCGCAAGCGCCTGGACCGGGCGCTCGAGCGGGCGCGGACGCGGGACACCCTACAGGCGTTCGGCAAGCTGACCGAGGCGGTCGACGGAGGGCTGCGGATCAAGGCCGAGGCCCCGCTGCTCGTACCGCTGCGCGACATCGCCCCCGGAGCGGAGGGCGACAACCCGATCGAGACCTTCCAGACCCTGATCCGGCAGTACCGCGGCTCGCTGCAGTCCGACCGCCGCACCCTGCTGGAGCGCTACACCTTCGTCGACATGGCCCGCAAGGTCGTCGGCGTGGGCAGCGTGGGCACCCGCTGCTGGGTCGTCCTGCTGGTCGGCCGCGACGAGGACGACCCGCTGCTGCTGCAGATCAAGGAGGCCGGCCCCTCGGTCCACGCGGAGTTCGTGGGCCGCAGCCGGTACGTCAACCAGGGTCAGCGCGTGGTGGCCGGCCAGCGCCTCATGCAGCAGGCCAGCGACATCTTCCTCGGCTGGCAGCGGACCGCCGGTGTCGACGGGGTCGAGCGGGACTTCTACGTCCGGCAACTGCGGGACTGGAAGGGGTCGATCGAGATCGACGACCTGCGACCCCAGGGGCTGGAGATCTACGGCGGGCTGTGCGCCTGGTGCCTGGCCCGGGCGCACGCGCGCTCCGGCGACCGGATCGCGATCGCCGGGTACCTCGGCTCGTCGGCGGCCTTCGACACCGCGCTCGCGGACTACGCCGAGGCCTGTGCCGACGTCAACGAGGACGACCACCGCCAGCTGGCCGAGGCCGCCGCCGAGGGCCGCGTGCAGGCCCGCAGGGACATCTGACGGCGATCTGGCCGCGGGTCGGCACGTCGGACATGCGGACATGTCGGCGGAGGCCCTGCTCGGGTCTGAGCCGGGCATCACCCGGAACTGTCTTAGGTCGAACGTATGTTCGTTTCGTGATCTCGACGGCTGTGCGGCAGACCCCGTTGGAGGGCCGGCTGGTCGCGTGGCTGGGTGAGCGGCCGCTGCTGGGTGGGCGGTTGCCGGTGGCGGCGTTGACCCGGTCGCAGCGGGCCGCGGAGTTGCAGCGGGTGCAGC
This sequence comes from Geodermatophilus sp. SYSU D00705, assembly GCF_054050135.1. Classification (NCBI taxonomy): domain Bacteria; kingdom Bacillati; phylum Actinomycetota; class Actinomycetes; order Geodermatophilales; family Geodermatophilaceae; genus Geodermatophilus; species Geodermatophilus sp. SYSU D00705. The sequence continues at coordinate 25,806 of NZ_JBJGYT010000006.1, forward strand.
GGGCGCGGGCGATGTGCGCGGCGTACGAGGCGGAGCTGGTGCTGGGCCTGGCCGAGGACACCCCCGCCACCCTCGATCCGCCGCCGGGGACGCCGGGGGCGCGGACGGGGTCATGGGCGGCGGACGGGGAGTTGCCGGGGGTGTCGGAGTTCTTCACCCCGGAGCTGGCGGTGGTGCTCAACTGCGGTCGGGGCACCGCCGCGCACCTGGCGGCGCGGGCGTGGGTGTACCGGGGGCATCTGCCGGCGACGTGGGCGGCGCTGGCCGCCGGGGCGCTGGACGAGCCGCGCGCCAAGGTGCTGGCCGAGGTGCTGGAGCACACCGCCCCGGCGGTGGCCCGGTCGATCGAGGCCGAGCTGCTACCCGAGGCCGCCGGTCTGTCGCTGGGGCGGCTGCGGCGGCGGGCGCTGGCGCTGCTGCTGGCGCGTGACGCGGCTGCGGTGGACGCCCGCCGCGAGGACGCCCAGCGGCAGGCCGACGTGCGCGTCTTTCCCTCGCCGCTGGAGGGCATGTCCACGCTGGCCGCCGAGCTGCCCGCCGAGGCCTACGACCTGGTCGACCAGCTGGCCCGGACGGCCCGGGCCGACGGTGATCGGCGGCCGATCGAGTAGCTGCGGGCGGAGGTCTTCTCCGCCCTGCTGCGCCGCCCGGCCGACTCCGGACTGCCCGCCGTCACCGCGCGCGTGGTGATCACCGCCGCCCTGGCCGCGCTGGAGGGCAGCACGGCCACACCCGGCGCGGTCGACGGGCTGCCGATCACCGCCGGCCACGTCCGCGAGCTGCTGGCCCGCCTGGACGCCCTGGGCCTGCGGGCACCGGCGGGCGGGTCGCTGGGCGTGGCGGTCACCGACGCCGGCGGGCGGCTGCTGGCCACCGCGTCGGCCGCGCAGCTGGCCCGGCTGGCCCGCCGCGGCTGCCCCGCCCACCCCGGCGGGAACTGCGGCTGCCCGGTGCTGGACCGGCCGCCGGCCACGCCGGCCTACGCCCCGACCGCCGCCCAGCGGGGGTTCGTGACCACCCGCGACCGCGGCTGCCGGTTCCCCGGCTGCGGCCAGCCGGTGGGTTTGGCCGACCTGGACCACGTGGTCGCACACGCCGGCGGCGGGGCGACCGACTGCGCCAACCTGTGCTGCCTGTGCCGCTCGCACCACCGGCTGAAGACCTTCGCCCGCGGCTGGCGGTTCGTCCTGGACGACGACGGCACCCTGCACGTCACCACCCCGTCGGGGATCACCCGCAGCACCCGACCACCCGGGCTACGACGGGATGCGCCGCGCGCACCGGCACTCGCACCGCCGTCGGACGAGCCCCCACCACAACCGCCACCGCCGGACCACGACCCGCCACCGTTCTGACCACAGGGCAGGCGATCCGCCGACATGTCCGCATGTCGACGTGCCGACCTGTCGATCCCGAGGTCGGGCGTCGCCCTGAGGACTCTTGGGCAACGTGGCAGCTCTGGGCGACGTGGCTGCTCTGGCGAGGTGGCTGCGCGGGGCGGCTGGCGGATCGGCACGGCAACTGTTGCCGCAGACGACCGGCACACCGCACAGCGGCCCGCTCACCCGGCGCGGGTGATCCTCGGGGGTCACCGGGACCTCAGCATCAGGCGGATGGAGGGTCCCGCGCGCACCCATCGGCTCCCGGGACCGGGCACAGGGGCCGCCGCGCCGACGGTGTCGCCGTCCGGGGTGCCCGGGCGCCGTCCGCTGCTGGTGGGCGTCGCGCGGACGCTGCTCACGACCATCGGGCTGCTCGTCGTCTACTTCCTGCTCCCCCTCGACCGTGAGTTCACCGCCGGGACGGTCGCCGGGCTGGCCGCCGGCGTGGTGGCCGTGGGGCTGCTGGTCGCGTGGCAGGTGCGGGCGATCCTGCGCTCGCCCCACCCGGCGCTGCGGGCGGTCGAGGGCATCGCGCTGTCACTCCCGCTGTTCCTGCTGCTGTTCGCCACCACCTTCGTCCAGCTCTCGGACACCGACCCGGACGCCTTCACCGAGCCCGTCAGCCGCGTCGACGGCCTCTACTTCGTCGTCACCGTCTTCGCCACGGTGGGGTTCGGCGACATCGCCCCCGTCAGCGAGGTGGCCCGGGTCCTCACCACACTGCAGATGGTCGGCGACCTGATCCTCATCGGGCTGGTGCTCAAGCTGTTCCTCGCCGCTGTCGACCGCCGCCGCCGGGCCACCGGCGACCCGGGGTCGCCGGTGGACGCGGGCTGAGCCGCCGAACGCGGGCTGAGCCGCCGGGCCACCGGCGACGCCGCCGGCCGCGAGCTGAGCCGCCGGGGGCCACCGGCGACGCCGCCGGCCGCGGGCTGACCGGGGTCACACGCCGAGCAGCCGGGCCTTCTCCCGCCGGAACTCCTCCTCGGTGAGGACGCCGGCGTCACGGGCGCTGCCCAGTCGCACGAGCAGGTCGAGGCGGTCGCTGAGCGCGGTCATCGTCTCGGGGGTGAGCGCCGCCGGCACCAACCGCTCCGGCTCCGGCACGGCCGGGGCCGGAGCGCCCACGGCCGGTGCCGCCGCCTCGACCGCGGTCGCGACCAGCGTGCCGCCGGCCGCAGCGTGCGTCGCGCCGCCGGAGGGCACGGCCCCGCCGGACGGCACGGCCCCGCCGGACGGCACGGCGCCCGGCCGCGGCGGCGGGACGACGGCCACGGTCGCCGGGACCGCGCCGGCGGCGCCGTCGGGCCCGGCCGCCGCAGGGACGGCGGTCCCGGTGGGCTCCGCCGACGCGGGAGACGACGCGGCAGCCGACGCGGGAGTCGGCGCCGGCGCCCGGTTCTGGAGCCACTCGAGGGCACCGAGGTAGAGCGCGACCAGGGCGGCGATCCAGATCAGCACGGACAGCGTGGGCGCGGGCCAGAAGAGCAGCACCAGCGCGCCGATGGTGATGCCGGTCCACCGCGCCGGCCCGAGGTGCGCCTGCACGACCCCGCCGAGCCGGGCCGACCGCTCCGGCAGGTCCAGCCCGTCGGCGAAGCCGCGGGCCCAGACCGACACCCGGCGGGTCCAGGGCTCGCCGGCGGCAGCGGCGGCCACGGCCGGCTCCGCCCCCTCGGCCGCGGCGGCCGCCCGGGCCGCCTCCCGCCGCTGGCGCACCTGCGCCCGCGCGGCCGCGACGCCGCGCCGCGCGCCGGCCACGATGCCGAGCCGGCCCCAGACGAGGGTCAGCACGAGGACCAGCAGCACGGCGGCGAGCAACCACAGCGTCCAGGACCGCAGGCTGGCGGCGAGCACGTCGTAGACCGCCCCGACCGCGTCCCGGTTGCCCTCCCGGGCCTGCGTGACCAGCAGCCCGCGGCCGATGCGGAGGGCCAGCAGCACCAGCAGGGTGAGCACGGTCGTCGTCACCGCCCACGCGCGCAGGGTGCTGCGCCGGCGCCGGGAGGTGCCCAGCGCGCCGGCGAGCGTGCCCAGCGCCAGCAGCCCCAGCCACCACCAGACCGACCTCAGCAGGTCGATCGCGGTGTAGACCTGGGGGGCGTCGGCCGGGGTCAGGATGGTGATCCCCACGTCGTCCGGCAGCAGGTCGAGGATCTGCCCGGCGATGCCGTCCCTCGCGGAGTCGGGGACCCGGTCCTTGGCCTGGCCGAGGGTGAAGCGCACCGCCTCCCCGGCGACCAGTTGGTCGTGCGCGGAGGTGAGCGCGGCCTGGGTCAGCGGCCGGAAGGGGTCGTTGGTCAGCAGCCGCTGCACGCCGGTCGCCACGAGCGAGCGGACGCCCTCCTCCACGGTCGGCCGGAAGCTCTGCAGGCGGGGCGGGAGGAGGGTGAGCGCGTCGTCGACGGCCCGCTGCACCTCCGGGTTGCTCATCACCGTGGACGTGACACGTTCGGTGATGAGCGCCTCCACCTGCGGCAGGTCCACCATCGTCTCGACGTTGGTGACGAAGACCTGCGTGTTGACCACGTTCCGGCGGGTCCACAACGAGGTGCTGGCCAGGACCAGGGCGACGGCGCTGACCAGGACCAGCAGACCGACGGCGAAGCGGCGCATGGCCCTCTCCCCTCCCGTGGGCCGGCGGGCGCGGGTGCCCGACGACGGCGGCCCAGCCTGGTTCCGGAGGACGGCGCGACTCATCACCCCCGGGGGATGAGGCGCCCGGCGACCCGCGCGCAGCACGGTCGCCGGCATGACCGAGACCGCCATGCCCCCGATCGCCGTGCCCGAGACCGCCATCGCCGACCACGGGCTCATCGGCGACCTGCAGACCGCCGCGCTGGTCACCACCGACGGGTCGATCGACTGGTTCTGCGCCCCGCGGTTCGACTCCCCCAGCGTCTTCGGCGCGCTGCTGGACGACGAGCGCGGCGGACACTTCCGGATCCGCCCGGCGGGCATCGAGTACACCTCCAAGCAGATGTACCTGCCGGACACCGCCGTCCTCGTGACCCGGTTCTTCACCGAGGCCGGGATGGGGCAGGTCGTGGACTTCATGCCGCCGGCCGGCGCCGTCGCCACCGACACCCACCGCATCGTGCGGATCCTGGACTGCGTCCGCGGCCGGATGACCTTCGCGATCGACGTCGCCCCGCGCTTCGACTACGGGCGGCAGGCGCACCGGGTGGACGTGTCGGCCGACGGCGCCGTCCTCACCGCCAACGGGCAGCAGGTCACCCTGCACGTCGTCCGCGAACCCGACGACGAGCGGCTGGCCCAGCTCCGCCTCGGCGACGCGGACCTGCACGCCGAGGTCACCCTGGAGGCGGGCCAGACCCGCGGCGTGGTGCTGGAGTACGGCGGGGACGGCCGGCCGCGGGAGGTCCGGCCCGCCGAGGTCCGGGCGCTGTTCCAGCAGACGGTCGACTTCTGGCGCGCCTGGGTGTCCCGCTCCACCTACCGGGGCCGCTGGCGGGAGGACGTCCAGCGGTCGGCGATCACGCTGAAGCTGATGACCTACGCGCCCAGCGGCGGCCTCGTGGCCGCGCCCACCGCGGCGCTGCCCGAGCAGGTCGGTGGGGAACGGAACTGGGACTACCGCTTCACCTGGGTGCGCGACGCCTCCTTCTCGGTGCACGCGCTGCTCAAGCTCGGCATGACCGAGGAAGCCGCGCACTTCGGCCGCTGGATGGGTGACCGCATCCGCGAGCGGGTCGGCTCCGACAGCGGACCGCTGAACATCATGTACCGCATCGACGGCTCCTCCGACCTCAAGGAGGACGTGCTCGACCACTGGCGCGGCTACCGCGGTTCGGCCCCGGTGCGCATCGGCAACGGGGCGGCCGAGCAGCTGCAGCTGGACATCTACGGCGAGGCGCTGGACAGCGTGTACGCCGCCCTCCGGGCGGGCCTGCCGCTCCCCCACCAGGGCTGGACGGCGATCGCCCGGGTGCTGGACTGGCTGGCGGACAACTGGGACCAGGACGAGGAGGGCATCTGGGAGACCCGCGGCGGCCGGCAGCCGTTCACCTACGGGCGGGTGATGAGCTGGGTGGCCTTCGACCGCGGCATCCGGATGGCGGCCCAGCACGCCCGGCCCGCCCCGCTGGAGCGCTGGACCACCGAGCGGGACCGGATCTACCAGCAGGTCATGGAGCGGGGCTTCCACTTCTCGCGGCAGGCCTTCGTCCAGCACTACGACACCGACGTCCTGGACTCCGCGCTGCTGCGGATGCCCACCGTCGGGTTCATCGACGGCCGCGACCCGATGTGGACCACCACCCTGGCGGCGATGGACGGCGAGCTCGTGACCGACAGCCTGGTCTACCGCTACGACCCCGAGGCCTCCCCCGACGGGCTGCGCGGCTCGGAGGGCACGTTCTCGCTGTGCACGTTCGCCTACGTCGACGCGCTCACCCGCGCGGGACGGCTGGACGACGCCCGCACCGCCTTCGAGAAGATGCTGACCTACGGCAACCACGTGGGCCTGTACTCCGAGGAGATCGCGCTCACCGGCGAGCAGATCGGCAACTTCCCCCAGGCGTTCACGCACCTGGCCCTCATCGACGCCGCGACCACCCTCGACGCGGCCCTCGACGGGCACCCACCCCGCTGACCCGCTGCCTCGTCCTGAGCGGGTGAGGACGGGCGTCCGCCGTCGCATCGACCCTGGACGCCCATCCACACCCGTCCAGGAGGAGCCATGACCCAGACCGCACCCGACGACGCACTCGGCCGCATCGCCCAGGGCGACGCGCCGGTCCTCGAGACGCTGCTCGCGATGAACCTCGACGCGGCGGAGCGGTCGGGGCTCGACGCGGAGACCTACCTGCTCGTACGGCTCGCCGCCCTCGTCGCCATGGACGCCGCGCCGGTCTCCTACGCGATCACCCTGGGCGCCGCCGCGGAGGCCGGACTGACCGCGGAGAAGGCCCAGGCCGTCCTGGTCGCCATCGCCCCCGTCGTCGGCAGCGCGCGGGTGACCGCGGCGGCCGGCGCGATCCTGCGCGGGGTCCTCGGTGCGGCCGCCCTGGCCGACCAGGTCCCCGAGCAGCGCAGCTCGTAGTACGACCGCACACCGCCGCCCGGCGCCGATCCCGCGGAGGACCCACCATGACCAGGACCGGTGCCGGCGCGGCGACGACGACGGCGGGGGCCGTGGTCCTCCCGCTCGCCCTCGCCCAGTTCATCGCCAGCTACGCCGCGTCGAACATGAACGTCGCGATCACCACGATCGCCGACGACCTGGACACCGACGTGGCGGGGATCCAGACCACCATCACGCTGTTCACGCTGACGATGGCGGCGCTGATGATCCCGGGGAGCAAGCTCACCGACATCTTCGGCCGCAAGAACTGCTTCATCCTGGGTCTGGTCATCTACGGGGCCGGCGCGCTGCTGGCCGCGCTGTCCCAGGGCCTGGGCATGCTGACCGTCGGCTACTCGCTGCTCGAGGGCGTCGGCTCGGCGCTGCTGATCCCGCCGATCTACATCCTCATCACCGTGGTCTTCGACGACCTGAAGACCCGCGCCAAGTGGTTCGGCGTCGTCAGCGGCGCCGCCGGGCTCGGCGCCGCCGCGGGCCCGCTGATCGGCGGCCTGATCACCAGCTACGTCAGCTGGCGGGCCTCGTTCCTGCTCCAGGTGGTCGTCGTCGCGGCGATCGCGCTGATGGCCCGCCGCATCGACGACCCGCCGCTCCCGGCCGAGCGGCCGCGCTTCGACCTCCTCGGCGCGGTGCTGTCGGCGGCGGGGCTGTTCTTCCTCGTCTTCGGCGTCCTGCAGACCAACTCCCACGGCTGGGGCAGCGCCCGGGTGTGGCTGTACATGGCCCTGGGCGGTGTGGTCCTGGCGGCGTACTTCCTGTACGCCCGGGCCCGCGAGCGCGGCGGTCGCACGCCGCTGGTGTCGGTGCGGCTCTTCGGCAACCGGACGTCGAACCTCGGGCTGGTCACCCAGACCGTCCAGTGGCTGGTCATGCAGGGCTCGTTCTTCGTGATCTCGGTGTTCCTGCAGCAGGCGCGGGGCTACTCGGCGATCCAGACCGGGCTCATGCTGGTGCCGGCCACCGTCGGCATCCTGCTCTCCTCCGCGATGGCGCAGCGGATGGCGAGCCGGCACCCGCAGCGGTTGCTGATCCGGTCCGGCTTCACGCTGACCGTCGGGGGCCTGGCGCTGCTGCTGGCCCTGGCCCGGGTGGACTCCGCCGTGTGGACCTACTGGCCCGGTCTGTTCCTCATGGGGTTCGGCGTCGGGGCCATGCTCACCGCGTCGGTCAACGTCGTGCAGTCGGCGTGGCCGGAGGAGGTCCAGGGCGACATCTCCGGCGTCTCCCGGAGCGTGTCGAACCTCGGCTCGTCGCTGGGTGTCGCGATCGCCGGCTCGGTCCTGGTGGCGGCGGCGGCCGGCGGGAACCCGCCGTTCCTGACCGCGATCGTGGTCGTGGGGGCCTTCGCCGTCATCGGGTGGGTCGCCGCGCTGCTGCTCCCCCGCGCACCGCGCCCCGTCCCCACCACCTGACGCACGACAGCGGCACCCCGGCCGGGGTGCCGCTGTCGTGACGGGCCGGTCAGCGGGGCTGCTGCGGCACCATGCGGTCGTACTCCTCGCGGGTCACGGCACCGCTGTCCAGCAGGTCCTGAGCCGTCGCCCGCTGCCGCGGCACCGCGTCGGCCGCCACCGACCGGATGTAGGCGTCGGTGGCCTCGCGCTGCCGCTCGATCGCGCGCTCGGAGCGCTCGGCCATCGACCGGCCCTGGGAGATCAGGTACACGAAGACGCCGAGGAACGGCAGCAGGATCGTGAACAGCACCCAGCCGGTCTTCGCCCCGCCCCCGATGTCGTGGCGCGAGAAGAGGTCCGCGTAGACGCGGAACAGCAACCAGAACCACAGGACCCAGCAGAAGAAGAGGAACATCGTCCAGAAGATGTCGAGCAGCGGCATGGGTCCTCCCTCGTCGGCGCGTGACCGCAGCGTGGCCAGGCGGCGCGCACTGCTCATCACCCCGGTGGGATGACCCCCCAGGGCTCAGCTGCCGCGCTCGCGGGGCGCGTCCGGGAGGCCGGACAGCGCCGCGGTGAGGAAGGGCCCGACCAGCCGGCCGGCGTCCTGGTGCGCCACCGCGATCTCCAGCCCGTAGCCGTCGTGGGAGGTGAACCGGAGGGCGACCGGCTGCCGCCCCAGCCCGCGGACCTCGCCGGGCCCCAGGTCCTCCACCGTCACGTCCCGGGCGATCCCGAGGGGCAGCGGCGTGACCCAGAGCCGGAGCGCGCCGGACCGGAGCAGCAGCACGTCGTCGACCCAGGCCGCGCGCGTGCGCCGGACCGCCCAGCGCGCGCTGTACCGCCGGGACCGTGAGGTCGGCGGTCCGACACGGCACCGGAAGGAGGGCAGGTCCCGGGTGAAGCGGACGCGAGCCCACACGGCCACCACGAGGACCGTTCCGCCCACGAGGACGACGGCGCCGAGCACCGCCAGGAGGGGGGACATCGGGCACCACGCTCCCTCGCGCGAGGGCCGGCCACGCGCGTGGCCGGCCGATGGGTACGCGGCCGGGTGCGGTTCACGACGAGCGTTCGACGTGGGGCTCCGGCCCGGTCGTGCGGACCTCCAGGAGGTCCAGGCCCAGGCTCCGCAGGCGCTGGAGCATCCCGTGCAGACCGGGCTGGTCCGTGGGACCCGTCCGCAGGATGGTCAGGGGCGGCTCCTCGCCCAGGTCCTCCGCGCCGATCTCCTCGAGGAGTTCGGCGGGGACCGGTCCACGCACGCGCAGCTCGTACACCTGGCGTCCCATGCGCTGCTCCTTTGCTCGAGGCGCGTGCTCCGCGGGACGGGATCGGTCGCGGACGCAGCTCACCGAGCCGGACGACCACCGCAGCCGGGACCCCGGGGACGCGGGAGGTCCGGTCCGACTGACTGAGCCTCGTCCGCCCGGCCGCCGCTCTGCCTCGTCCTGCACGGACGAGGCGACACTCTCGCCCGCGGATTGCCCGTCGGGCCCGGTGACGACCCCGCCGCCAGCCGGCCGGCTCCACCGCCGGGCGCCGGAGAGTCATCCGGGCGGGGCGATGGTCCCCGTGCGCGGCGTCCGCATGCTGGCGGGACACGACCCGTCCCGGAGGTGGGCCATGGTCATCGCCGCCGACGACTACCCGCTCGTCGACCTGCTGTGGACCTTCGTCCTGTTCTTCGCCCTGATGGTCTACTTCTGGCTGCTGATCACCGTGTTCGGCGACCTCTTCCGCCGCCGGGACGTCTCCGGCTGGGGCAAGACCGGCTGGGTCGTCTTCGTCGTCGTCCTGCCGCTCATCGGATCGCTGACCTACCTGATCTCGCAGGGCCGGTCCATGGACGACCGGGCCGCGCAGCAGGCGGCGGTGCTCAAGCAGCAGGCCGACGGCCACATCCGCTCGGTGGCCGCCCCGGGGTACCGCGGGGTCGACGAGATCGCCCGGGCGAAGGCACTGCTCGACCAGGGAGCGATCAGCCAGGAGGAGTTCGAGCAGCTCAAGCGGCGCGCCCTGGTCTGACCACGACGGTCCCGCTCGAGGGGAGGGCCGCGGGATGACCGGGCCGGAGGACACCTGGCTGCACCGCTCGCTGCGGCGGTTCGCCCTGGGCTCAGGGCCGCTGAAACGGGGTTCGGACCGGGTGGAGGTCGCCGGCCGGCTGGTCGTCGCCGCCTCGCTCGTGGTGGCTCCGCCGCTGGCGGTGGCCGCGACCACCGTCGCCACCGACCACCTGGAGTCGCTGGCCGCGGTGCAGGCAGCGGAGCGGCACCCCGCCTCCGCCGTCCTGCTCGAGGACGCCCGGCGCGTGGACGGCGCCGACGTCACGGACCCGGTGTCGACGGCCGTGCCGACGCGGGCCGTCTGGACCGCCCCGGGCGGGGCCTCGCACGAGGGCGAGGTGCAGGTCCGCCCGGGCACCGCAGCCGGGACCGCCGTGCCGGTGTGGGTGGACGACGACGGCGACCTCACCTCGCCGCCCCTGGACGCGGCCGGCATCCCGGCCTCGGCCATGGCGGTGGGGGCCGTGTTCCTCATCGGGGTGCCGCTGGGGACGTGGACGCTGCACGTCGTCCTCTGCTGCGCCCTGGACGTCCAGCGCGACCGCCGCTGGGAGCGGGGCTGGGCGGCGGTCGAACCGGACTGGGCCACCCGGCTGCTGTGAACCGGCCGCGGGGTGCGGACACCGCGCCCGGTCAGCCCGGCCGCCGGGCGCGGCCCCCGCGCCCGGTCAGCCCACGGGGCCGGCCGGCTGACGCGACGGATCGGCCGGCTCCCGCGGCGCGGGCGGCCGCTGCTCGTCGGCCTCCAGGGCGTCGAGCGCGGCCACGAGCGCCTGGACCGGGATGTGCCCGGACGCGACCAGCTGACCGCCGGAGCGCCGCAGCGCGGTGGCGAACGGGGTCGCCCAGACGTTCTCGTAGACGAGGATGCCCGCCGCGGTCCCGGGGTCCAGCGCCGCCGCGGCCTCGGCGAGGTCCTCCGCCGCCAGGAGACCCGAGGCCGCGCCCTCGAACAGCAGGGCCTCGATGACCTGCATCCGCTCCAGGTCGACCTGGGTGAGCGTCGTGACGGTGCCGTCGGGGTCCTTGCGGAGGAACACCAGGTCGAGGATGCGGATGATCCCCCGGTCGACGAGCTCGACGAGCAGGGGGAAGGCCTCGCCGGTCATCCGGTCGGTCGGGAAGGCCACGACGATGTAGTCGACGGGTCCCATCTGGTCGAGGTCGGGGGTCTGCTCCAGGTCTGCGGTCATGTCTCCCCCAGGGGACGAGGAACGGTGTTCGGCGTCCCCACGGTGCCGGGGCCGCGGGCCCCCTACGTCACCCGGCGCGGACGATCCGGGGACGACGGCCGGAGCCGGCGCCCGGACGACAGCGGGCGCCCGCCCCCGGAGGGACGGGCGCCCGCGCCAGCAGCGGTTCAGCGGTATTCGCTCTTGAGCTCGCGCCCGTGGACGATGATGGCGTAGATCACGATCACGTCCAGCGTGATCAGGATGACCGACCACACGGGATAGGCGGAGATGAACGCCAGGTTCACCAGGGCGCTCAGGAACGCGATCCCGACACCGACCACCCGGGCGGCCATGTTCCCGGCGAGCAGACCCACGCCGGCCAGGACGGCCACGATCCCGAGGATGAGGTGAGCCCATCCCCAGGTGTTGTAGTCCACGTTGACCACGAGACCGTTCGGGCGGACCAGGTAGAAGCCGTCGTCGAACAGGGCGATGAGCCCCTCGATCGCCTGGAACGTCCCCACCATGATCAGCATGACACCGCCGAAGACGACCCACCCCGCCCAGGCGGTGGGTCCCGGCTCGTAGCGCTCGTCAGTGGCCGGCGAGCGGCCGCGCGAGGTGTCCGTCATCTGCCTGTCCTCCTTGGTCCGCCTCCGACCCGGGGCCGGCGGTCGGGTTCTGGGTCGTGTGCGGCAGCAGCCTGCGACCGCTGCCACGGCCCGGCATCGTCCGCACCGCATGAACCGGCCGCGGCTGCCGGTGCGGCGCCCGCCCGGGGAGGAGCCGGGTCAGCCCCGTCCCGTCCGGCGGCGCGGCCCCCGGTCACACCTCGGGGCCCGAGCGGCGGGCACGCCGGCTCGGGGCCGCAGGGGGACGACGACGCCGTCGCCGGTCTCCTCGGGCCGGCGGGCCGGCCCCTGCCCGTCGCGGCCCGGCTCGGTGAACCGGCGGATCTCGAGCAGGTCCACGTCCCGCTCGGTCAGGCGGTGCACCACCTCGGTGAGGTCGCAGTCGGCCGGGACGCGGAAGCGGAACACCGTGTTCCGGGGTACCGGCGTGGGCTCGACCGGCACCCCGAACGTCGCGAGGGCCGCGGGGCTCACGACCGTCTCCACTCGTAGCTCGTACCGGTTCGGCTCCGCCTGCATGGCCACCGCTCCTCCGTCCGCCGCCCCTGACCGGCCCGCCGCCGGGCTCTCTGGCTCGCGCCGGTCGTGTGGTCGTCACCGGCGAGGGTGGGGCGGCTGCCGGTCCCTCGCCTCGTCCGCCGTGCATGAGGCCGCCGGAGCGGTCAGAGCAGGCCGCGCTCCCGAGCCCGCCGGACCGCCTGGTTCCGCCGGCTGACCGCCAGCTTGCGCAGGATGCTGCGGATGTGCGTGCGCACCGTGTTCACCGAGATGAACATGGTCGCCGCGATCTCGGCGGTGGACAGCATCTCCGCGAGGTGCTGGAGGACCTCCATCTCGCGGTCGCTGAGGTCCTGGACCACCTCCGCCGCCCCGTCCGTCGCGGTGGCGCGACCCTCGCCGCTGTGCGGCTGAGCGGTCGACGAGGGGCTCAGCCACGCGGCAGGCTCCTGCAGCCGGGGGTGGGTGCGCAGCAGGCGGCGCGCCTGGGGCGGGGTGTCGATGAAGGGCCAGCGCAGCAGCTCCGGCCGCGCGAGCTCCAGCGCCACCGCGAGCTCCTCCGCCGCCGCCGTCACGCTGCCGCCCTCCAGCAGCTGGCACGCCCGGATCACGGTGCCCTCCACCGCGGCGGCCGGGTGCCCCGCCCGCTGCGCCTCGGCCGGCGTCGCGGGATCGGGGTCCCCCGACAGCAGGCCGACCGTCGCCTGCAGGCGACGCCGCCACGGCTCACTGGTGCCGCCGTCCCGGAGGATGGCGAGCCCCTCCTCGACGTGACCCCGCGCGACGGCGAGCCGGACCACCTCGCTGACGACCTGCTCGGCGACCCACCGGGGCAGCCGGGGGCCGCGCAGGTACGGGCTCAGGCACCGCTCCGCCGAGTCGTGCTCGTGCCGGAGCCGGAACAGCTGGCTCTGCAGCACCGCGACCACCGCCGCCTCACCGCCGGCGGGCGCGCGGTCGCGAAGTCGGGCGCGCGCCCGGCCCAGCCACTCCCGCGCCTCGGCGAGGGCGTAGCGGCGCAGGTGGACCCAGGCCAGCGTGGTCGCGGCGGCCGGCTCCCGGTCGGCCTCGTCCCGGCCCTCCTCCCCGGCCAGGGCCTCGGCCTCGGCGGCCAGGTGCGCGGCCCGGCTCAGGCGGCCCTCCAGCGCCTCCAGGAGCGCCAGGTGCGCGACGGTGCAGCCGCGCAGCCGGCGTGAGGCCGCCGCCTGGGCCGCCGACGCGGCGGCACGCAGCCCGGAGGTGAGTTCCTCGGAGGGCGCGTCCGTGCCGAGGGCCGCGAGCGCACGCCGCGTGCTCAGCACCGCGGCGCACTCCCGCCGCTCGCGCCGGTCGTCGTCGGGCAGCTCGGCCACCAGCGCCGCGGCGGCGTCGGCGTCGGCGAGCAGTGCGCCCGGCTCGGCGCCCGCTGCGGCGTCCGCCGTCAGGCTGGTGAGCGCGGCCGAGACGCGCAGCGTGGTGCGGTCGCCCTCCTCACGCGCGGTCGCCACGGTGGCGAGGTCGGCCGGGGTGGGGGCGCCACCTCGGGCCAGGGCGACGGCGGCACGGATGACGGCGGCCTCCGGACCGGGGAACCCGGTCGGCAGCGACTGCAGCCCGCGCAACGCGGGGTCGGACCCGTGGGCGAGGAGGCGCATGACCAGCAGGTCGTCGATGAGCAGCCGCGTGGTGAAGCCCCAGTCCTCCGCGGCCACGGCGTGCCCCACCGCCTCCGGCGCCCGGCCCGCCGCGGCGTACCAGGCCGCGCAGGTGCGGTGCAGCGCGGCGACCTCGCCCGGGTGGTCGTAGGCCAGCTGGGCCTGCAGCATCTCGCGGAACAGCGGGTGGATCCGGAACCCACCGGGTGCGCCGGGTGCCTCCTCCACGAACGCGTTGGCGCGGGCCAGCCCCGCGAGCACGCGCCGGCCGACCGGACGGCCGCAGAGCCGGTCCACGAGGTCGGGCCAGAGCTCCGCGGTCACGCTGACCCGCAGCAGGAAGGTCCGGACCCGGGACGCCTGCCGCTGCAGGACCTCCGCGAACAGGTACTGGGCCACGCTCCCGTCGTCGTGGGCCAGGGACGTCACCAGGCGCTCCGGCGGCGCGCCCTGCTTGAGGGAGGCGGCGGCCAGGCGCAGCCCGACCGCCCAGCCCTGCGCCTCCACGCACAGCGCCGAGGCGGCCTCGGGCGACACCGGGGCACCCATGGCGGTCAGCAGCTCGTGGGTCTCCTCGGGCGTGAAGGCCAGGTCGTCACCCCGGATCTCCGCCATCGTCCCGGCGAGCCGGTACTGGTGCAGCGGCAGCAACGGGTCGGCGCGGGCAGACAGCAGCAGCCGCAGCCGGTGGCCCGCGTTCCGCAGGAGCAGGTCGAGACCGCCGGTGATCGACCGGTCTGTGACGTGGTCGGCGTCGTCGACGACGAGGACGACCGGCCGGGGCAGCGCGGCCACCTGCGCGGTGAGCCGCGGGACGAACCAGGTCGGCGGCGGCTCCCCGGGCACGAGTGACGGGAGGTCGGTGCACGGGATCCCGGCGGTGGCCAGCGCCCCGACGACGTAGTTCCAGAAGCAGGCAGGGTCGTCGTCGTAGTCGTCCAGCGTGAGCCAGGCGACCGGCCGGCCGTCGGTCTGGGTCCGCAGCCACGTGGACGCGAGGACCGTCTTCCCGGAGCCCGCGGGCCCGCTGAGCAGGGTCAGCGGGGAGCGCTGGACCGCGCGCGACAGCAGGGTGGTCAGGCGGGGGCGGAGCACGGTGGCGTGCGCCGGGTCGGGTGGGGTCAGCTTGGTGGCCAGCAGGCCGGCCGTGTACGACGCAGGAGCCGGCACCGCCGCACCCGGCGGGTGGGTGTGGGTCGGCGACGGACTCGCCATGACGCGTCCTCCAGCGTGCGGTCCGAACCGTCCCCGGTGTCGCCTGCTCCCTCCGGGCGACCCGACCCGGACGTGGGTCGTTCGCAGGCCAGCGTCGTCCGGTCCCCGGCGGCGCCGCAGAGCCGAAGGTCCTCCCGGCCGCCGTGCTGCGGGAACCGGGGGACGGGGACGCAGGACCCGTCGCAGGATGCCGCGCCGCGGCGGGCGACCGGCTCACCCGTTCCGGATGAGGGAGGGCTCCCGCCTCTGCCCGATGCTGGCGGCTCCGACGCACGGGAGGGCGCATGACGCTGACAGTGGACGGCGGTCCCCGGTGGCCGTGACCCCGGTGCACCCGCCCGTCCGGGGCCTCCGCCCGGTCGGGCCGGCCGGCCCCTCCGGTCGGTCCCCGGCCTCCGCGTCCCCGGCCTCCACGTCCGGGGAGGGCAGCGCGACCGCCGACGCGGTCGACGGCGCCCTCGCCGTCCTCGCGGTCGCCTCGGAGCTCCTCCGGTACCTCGTGGAGACGACGGTCCAGGGCCGCTCCGCCCTCGTCGCCCGCCTGCCGCTGACCGCGGATCGTCTCCCGGGAGTCGTCGCCCACCCGGCCTCGGCCACCCTCCGTGCTCTGGGCGGGATCGCCGACCGCGTGGTCCCCCGCGTGGCCCGCGGGGTGCTCGCCCGCCTCGACGTCCCGGCGCTCGTCCGGGAGTTCGTGGACCTGGACCGGCTGGTGGCGATGGTCGACGTGGACGCCGTGGTGGCACGGGTGGACCTCGACGCCGTCGTGGACCGCGTCGACGTCGAGCGCGTCGTGGACCGGGTGGACGTCGAGCGCGTCGTGGACCGCGTGGACCTCGACCGCGCCGTCGCCCGCGTCGACCTGGACGCCGTCGTGGACCGCGTCGACGTCGAGCGCGTCGTGGACCGGGTGGACCTCGACCGCGCCGTCGCCCGCGTCGACCTCGACGCCGTCGTGGACCGGGTGGACCTCGACCGCGCCGTCGCCCGCGTCGACCTCGACGCCGTCGTGGACCGCGTCGATGTTGAGCGCGTCGTGGACCGGGTGGACCTCGACCGCGCCGTCGCCCGCGTCGACCTCGACGCCGTCGTGGACCGGGTGGACGTGGCGCGCGTGGTCGACCGCGTGGACCTCGACGCCGTCGCCGCCCGGCTCGACCTCGACGCCGTCGTCGCCCGGCTCGACCTCGCCGGGCTGGCGCGGTACGTCGTCGAGGTGATCGACCTGCCCGGCCTCCTGCGCGCCTCGAGCGGCTCGGTCACCTCGGAGATGGCGCGCACCGTGCGCGTCCAGGGCGCGGACGCCGACCGGGCGGTGGAGCGGGTCGTCGACCGGCTGCTGCGCCGGCACGGCGGCCGCGGCGCGACGGGCGACGGCGCCGGCCCCGCGGGACGGGAGCCCCTCCCGTGACCCGGGCCGACGAGCGGCGTCCCCCGGACGGCGGGTACCCGTGGCACGACGCCGCGCTACCCGCCGTCCCGCGCTCCCCGGCCGCGGTGCCCGGCGCGCGGGCCGGCCTGGTCACGCGCTCGCTGGCGAACGTGGTGGACGTGCTCGTCGTCGTGCTGCTTCTGGCCGGCGGGTACGCGGCGGTCGCTGTCGGCCGCTTCCTGCTGGGCCCGACCACCTTCACGTTCCCCGCGCCGCCGCTCGCGACGCTGCTGCTGCTCGGGCTCTGCGTGCAGGCGCTCTACTTCGCCGCGACCTGGGCGGAGATCGGGAGCACCTACGGCGACCGGCTGCTCGGCCTGCACGTCGGGGACGACCTGGGCGAGCGGCTGGGCTGGGGCCGGTGCACGGTCCGCGCGGTGCTCTGCGCCTTCTTCCCCGTCGGGTTGCTCTGGGTGCTGGTGAGCCGCAGCAACCGCTCGGTGCAGGACGTGCTGCTGCGGACCTCCGTCCTGTACGACTGAGGCCCGATCACCCTCCCGAGGGGACGCTGCGGCCGACCGCGATCGCCATCGTGGGCGGCATGCCGGAGCCCGAGGTCCGACGCGCCCTGCCGCTGTGGCTCACCGTGGTCCTCGGCACCGCCGGCGCGGCCGTCGCGCTCTGGGGCGTCTCCACCTACGCGGGCTTCCTCGCCCCCGTCCTCCTGGCGTTCGTGCTGGTCGTCACCGTCCACCCGCTCGTGGGCGCGCTGGTCCGCCGCGGCGTGCGGCGGGGCCTCGCGGTCGGGCTGGCCGTCCTGCTGGTGGACGGCGGACTCCTCCTCTTCACCGCCGCCCTCGTCGTGTCGGTCGGCCAGCTCGCGACCGTGCTGCCGCAGTACTCCGACGAGTGGCAGGGGCTGCTGGACGGCGTGCGCAGCGCCCTGACCGCGGCGGGCATCGGCCGGGACCAGGCGGAGTCGATGCTCGGTTCGCTGGACCTCTCCTCGGTCGTCTCCGCCGTCGGCGGACTGCTGGCCGGCGTGACCCGGTCGGTCGGTGCCCTGGTCCTGGTGCTCGCCACGGTGCTGTTCATGACGGCCGAGAGCGCCGGGATGCCCGAGCGGCTGGCCGCGGTGCCCGGCACGTGGCGGCTGCGGGCGGCCCTCGGCGGCTTCGCCCGCAACACCCGGCGCTACCTGGTCGTGACGACCGTGTTCGGCTTCGCCGTGGCCGTCGTCGACACGGTCGCGCTGGTCCTGATGGGCATCCCGCTGGCCCTGCTGTGGGGACTGCTGTCCTTCCTGACCAACTACGTCCCCAACATCGGGTTCTTCCTCGGGCTGGCGCCGCCGACGTTGCTCGCCCTCCTGGTCGGCGGGCCGCGGCTGGCGGTCCTCGTGGTCGTCGTCTACGCCGCGGCGAACTTCGTGCTGCAGTCGGTCATCCAGCCGGTCGTGGTGGGCGAGTCGGTCGGCCTGTCGGTCACGCTGACCTTCCTGTCGGTCATCGTCTGGACGGTGGTCCTGGGGCCGATGGGCGCGATCCTGGCGATCCCCCTCACGCTGTTCGTGCACGCCCTCCTCGTCGTCCAGGACCCCGACCGGCGGTGGGCCAGGGTCCTGCTCGCAGGGCTCTCCGGCGCCGAGCCGGCCGGTGGGCGGGCGCGGGGCGATCGGCGGCGGCGGGCGGACCACGGCGTGCCGGCTCCCCGGGCGGGGTCGTCTGCGCCGGACGATGCCCCGCAGCCGGTGTCGGGGCCAGGCTCGCGACGTCCGGGGACGCCGCAGGACGTCGCGCTCGAACCGGAGAGCGCGCAGCCGGACCGACCGGCGGGAGGTCTGCCATGACGACGGTCGCGCCCAGTCCGGATCGCTTCGGCGTCCTGGACAGCCTCATCGTCCGTGCCCTGGCCGAGCTGCGAGCGGCGCGACGTGCCTGCGGGAGCGGGAACGACCCCGCGCGCCTCGACCGCCGGACGCGGGCGGAGAACGACCTCAACGCCCTCCTGGAGTACCGCCACGCCGCACACCAGCGGTGACACGCCCAGCCACCATCCGCCGCGGATGAGGCGCCGCCGTCGGCGGCCGGGTGTCCTCGGTGTCCGACACCCGCCGGACCGGGGAGAGAAGCGCGTGCCACCGCAACAGGACCGTCCCGGGACGGCGGAGAGGACGCGCCGGGCGACCGACGAGCTCGTCTCGTACCCGCTGATCGTCGACGAGGCCCGCTGGCTGGCCACCCGCCTGCTGTGCCTCTCGGGGCTGCGCTGGCAGCACGCCCGGGCCGTGGCGCGTCGCGCGAGGTCCGTGTCGGCGGTGGTCGCGCCGGCCGACCGGCCCCTGCTGGTCGCCGCCGCCTGGGTCCACGACATCGGCTACGCCCCGAGTGTCCGGCGCACCGGCTTCCACGCCCTGGACGGCGCCCTGTACCTGCGCGACCACGACTGGCCGGCGGTCGTCGTGGGGCTGGTGGCCCACCACTCCGGCGCGCGGTTCGTGGCCGAGAGCTGGGGTCTGGGGGAGCTCATGCGGGAGTTCGACGCCGACGTCCACGGCTGCGGCCCGCTGGCCGACGCGCTGACCTACGCCGACCAGACCACCGGCCCCGACGGCCGGCCCATGCGGGTCGACGACCGGCTCGCCGACATGCTGCGCCGGCACGGTCCCGACAGTCCCAACGGCCGCGCCCACCCGCTGCGCGCGCCGGCCGTCCGCGCCGCCGTCCGCCGGACCGAGCAGCGCCTGCAACGGGTCCGGGCGGAGTCCGACACCCGCGCACGGGCGTGGTGACGCCGCTCCCGGCGGCTACGTGACGGGGACGGCGAGCTCGAACCAGACCGTCTTGTCCGCGCTGCCGCGGCGGCGGCGCGCGCCCCAGCGGTCGGCGAGGGTGGCGACCAGCCGCAGCCCGCGACCGTGCTCGGTGGTGACCGCCGGGTTGCGCAGCAGCGGCTGCCCGGGGCCGTCGTCGGTGACGCCGATCCACAACCGGCCCTCGGCGGGCAGGTAGCGCACGTCCACGACGAACTGGCGCACCCCGGCGTGGCGGATGGCGTTGGTGGCCAGCTCGGAGACCAGCAGCGCCGCGGTCTGGCACAGCGCGGGCGGGACGGAGGCCAGCAGGTCGGTGACGTAGCCGCGGGCGGCCGGCACCGAGTCCGGCCACGCCGTGAAGGTCCGGCTGGTCATGTCAGGCTCCGTCCAGGCCGAGCCGGTCGGCCAGGCCGAGCACCTCGATGACGCGGCGGACCGGCGGCGCGGCCGCGCGGGTCCGCACGGGCGAGAAGCGGTTGGCCAGCCGGATGAGCACCGCCACGCCGGAGGAGTCGAGGAACCGCAGGTCGGCCAGGTCGACCAGCAGCGGCTGCACCTCGCGGGCCAGCAGCTCCTCCAGCGGCGCGGCGACGTCGGCGACGCCGGCCACGTCCAGCTCGCCGCCCAGGGTCGCGACCAGGCCACCGGATCCGGGGTCGGGTGCGACGCGGAGCCGCGCCCGCGGGGTCGCCACTACCTCGTCCATCGCATCCCCAGCAGAACGGTGTCGTCCTTCCCACCCCCGGCGGTGAGGGTGGCCAGCACATCGTCCACGGTTCCGGTCAGCGGCCGGGAGTCGGCCTCGGCCGCGGCGGCGACCAGCCGCTCCAGCCCGGTGTCGATGACCTCGCCGGAGCGTTCGACGAGCCCGTCGGTGAACGCCAGCAGCGTCGCCGGCCCGGACACCGTCACCGTCGACGGCTCGGGCCCCGCGGCGGTCCCGACGCCGATCGGCGGGGTCAGCGGGCAGTCCAGCAGCCGCGCCCGGCCGCCGCTGACGAGCACCGGCGCGAAGTGTCCGGCCGAGACCAGCCGCACCCGGCCGGCCCGGGCGTCGAGCTCGCCGAGCAGCACGGTGGCGAACTGGTGGTCGACGTCGACGTCGAGCAGCCCGCGCAGGCGGGTGAGGACGGCGGCGATGTCGTGGCCCTCGGCGAGGTAGGCGCGCACCGCGAACCGCAGCGCGGCCATCGTCGTGGCCGCGGGCAGGCCGCGGCCGGAGACGTCCCCGACGACGAAGACCACGCAGCCGGGACCGCGGGTGATGACGTCGAACCAGTCACCGCCGACCTCGAGGGCGTCGACGCCGGCGACGTAGCGCGCGGCCACCTCCACCCCCGCGACGGCGGGCACGGTCGGCAGCAGGGCGTTCTGCAGCGTGCCGGCGATGCCCCGCTGCTCCCGGTACAGCCGCTCGTTCTCCGCGGCCAGCCCCTCGGCGACCGCGCGCCGCCGCGACACGTACTCGAGGGTCGCCGCACCGGTGGCGGCCAGCGCCAGACCGGCGTCGAGGACGATCCACGGCAGCGCCGAGGCGAGTGCCCCGGTGAGCGGGGTCGGCGACGCACCGACGATCGTGACCTCCGCACTGCCGAACGGCACCGACGTCGTCTGGGTGTCCCCGCGGATGGGCAGGGGCGCCGTGGACTGCAGCAGCTGCTCCGGCTCCGTCCCCGACCCGAGGTACAGGGCGAGGTCCAGGCCCTCGACCGGCGAGTCCGGGGTCACCTGCATCCGGCGGTCGGGCGCCAGCGGCGACTCGGCGTAGATGACCAGGTCGGTGTTGTCCTGCGCCGGCATCAGCGCGTAGGCCAGCCGATCCGGGGAGCCGGACACGATGCCCAGGATGACCAGGTCCCCGGTCGGCTCCAGCTCGCTCAGGACGTCGGGCCCGCCGTCGGGCAGCAGCGGCTCGACGCCCTGGACGGCCACCTGCTCGGCGGTGGAGTCCGTGGTCCGCCACAGAGACAGCGACTGCCCCGTCCGCGTCAGCTCGCCGGCGGCCCAGCGGGCGAAGACGTCGGGGTCGGCCTCGGTGTTGACCGCGACCTGGGCGATGTCGGCCAGTTGCACCCGGAGCACCGCCGCCTGGGTGGTCAGCAGCGTGCCGACCTGGTCCAGCTGGCGGTCCAGCAGCCGCTGCTCGCTGTGCTCGGTGACCTCCCAGGTCAGGACGGTCAGCCCGGCCGTGATCGCGACCAGCAGCAGCGCGACGAGGACGCTCATCCGGCGTCGCGCGGCCATCCCCATGTCCGGGCCAGGGTAACCAGCCCGGCCTGCGGGTCCGGCGGGCCACGCCGCCGCCCGGGCGGGACGGCGCGGGAGCACCCGGCGGGTTCCGACCTACGTCGTTCCGATTACGGACGGCGATGACGCGCCCACGTCTGGTTGACGTGTGCTCGCCGACCCGGATTGATTTCCCCATCGGGCGCCACAGGGGGTGCCTCTTCCCCGAGGAGTGCGGGATGCCGGTGTGGACGGTGCAGATCGCAGGCGGCGCGGACGAGACCGTGGAGGCCGAGCTGATGACCACTGACGGCGGGGCGCTGGTCGCGCTGTCCGAGGACGGCCTGCTGCTCCGGGCGTGGGCAGTGGGCCAGTGGCGGACGGTCCAGCACCGCGCCGACGTGCACCGGCACTCGCCGGGGCCGGCGCACCGCGGGGAGGGCATCCCGGTCGGCCTCCCGCGCCGCTGATCCCCGTCCGGGGCGGCTGACGCGACGCTCGCCCCTCGCTGCTCGGCGCGGCCTCCGCGTCGACAGCTATTCACTCGGTGTCTACTCGTGGTGTAGACAGTCACCGTGTCCCTTCCCGAGCTGCACCTCGCGCTGCTGACCGGTGGACCGCGCCACGGCTACGACCTCAAGCAGGAGCACGACGCCTGGTTCCCCGACAGCCGTCCGCTGCCGTTCGGCCAGGTGTACGCGACCCTCGGCCGGCTGCAGCGCGACGGCCTGGCCGAGGTGGTCGAGACGCGGGTGGAGGGCGGCCCCGAGCGGACGGTCTACGCGCTGACCGAGGAGGGCGAGCGGCGGCTGCGGGCGTGGCTGGCCGAGCCCGCGGCACCCACCGGCTCCGGCACCGAGGAGATCGTCCGCAAGACGGTCGCGGCCCTGCACACCGGTCTCGGCGTGCGCGATCTCGTGGCCCGCCAGCGAGCGGCGCACCTGCGCCGGATCCGCGAGCTGCAGCGCACCCCGGCCGGCACCGGCCCCGCCGAGCGGCTGGTCCGTCAACACCTGATCGCCCATCTGGACGCCGACCTGCGCTGGCTGGAACTGGCCACCGAGCTCCTGCCCCCGCCCGCCGGTGACCGGCCGGCCGACCCCGACCTCGAGAGGACGACACCATGAGCCCGACACCCGCCGCCGCGGTGCACCTGACCGGCGTCAGCCACTCCTACGGGACGACCCAGGCCCTGCGCGACGTGTCGCTGACGGTGGCCGCAGGGGAGGTCCTCGCGGTCACGGGCCCGAGCGGCTCGGGCAAGTCGACGCTGCTCCTGCTGGCCGCCGGCGTGCTCCGGGTGCAGACCGGGCGGGTGGCGGTCGGCGACACCGAGCTGGCCGACCTGGACGAGGCGGGCCGCGCGCGGCTGCGCCGGCGGTCGATCGGCCTGGTGCTGCAGTTCGGGCAGCTGGTGCCCGACCTGCCGCTGCTGGACAACGTCGCCCTGCCGCTCCTGCTGGAGGGGCACGAGCCGCGGCAGGCCCGGGCGGCCGCGGCCGGCTGGCTGGAACGCGTCGGCCTCGACGTGGACCCGCGCACCCTGCCCGACGCGCTCTCCGGTGGGCAGGCCCAGCGCGCGGCGATCGCCCGCGCACTGCTCCCCGGCCCGGCACTGGTGCTGGCCGACGAGCCCACCGCGAGCCTGGACGTCGCCGCCGGCCGCGGGCTGCTGGACCTGCTGATCGGCACGACGACGGCCGCCGGCGGCGCGGTCGTCCTGGTCACCCACGACAACGCGGTCGCCGCCCGGGCCGACCGGGAGCTGCGCCTGCTCGACGGCGCCGTGGCGCACGAGGTGACGCTGTCGTGAGGCTCCCCACCGCCTGGCTCCTCGCTGCCCCTGGTTCCGCGGCGGGCAGCACCCGGACCCGCCTCGTGGCGGCCGGTACCGCTGTCGCCGGCGGGTTGCTGATCGCCGCCCTGGCCGTCCTGCGGGTGCCCACGGTCGCCGTGCAGGACGTCGGCACCGCGTCGATCGACCCGACGTACTCCCCGCTGGTCCACGAGGCGGGGCTGCGGCCGGGTGTGGTCACCGGCTTCGTGCTCCTGCTCCTGCCCGCCCTGGTGCTCACCTGGCAGGCGGTCACCACGGGCAGCGCCCGGCGGGCCGCCGTCCACCGGGCGCTGGCGGTCGCCGGGGCCGCGCCGGGTGAGCTGCGCCTGGTCGCCGCGGTGGACGCCGGCGCCGCCGCGCTGCTCGGCGGCGCGCTGACCGGTCCCGTGTACCTGGTGCTGTGGCTGGTGTTCGGCGCGTCCGCAGGGCCGGTGCGGCTGCTCCCGCCGCTGGGCGCGGCCGACCTGGCGGCGTGGCTGCTCGTCGCCGTCCTGGCCGCCGGTGTCGGTGCGGCCGCCGGGGCGCGGGCGGCGGCGCGCCGGCCGCGCCGTCGCCCCCGCACGGCGGTCCGGCTGGCCGCGGTCGGCCTCGCCGTCGCGGCGCTGTTCGCGGCGGTCCAGCCGACCGGGCTGGGGCGACAGGCCCAGGTGGTCGTCGTCTGCGCCGCCGTGGTCGCGCTGCTCGGCACGGTGCTGCTGGCCGGCTCGGCGTGGGTGGAGTGGCGGCACCGCCGGCTGGTCCGCAGCCGGCGGCCGGTCGACGTGCTCGCCGCCGGTGGGCTGCGGGCCCTCGCGGGGCCCGCCGGCCGGGCGGCGGGAGCGGTCACCGCCTCCGGGGTCGCCCTCGGCGTCACGGCCGCCCTGGCCGGCGTCTTCGCCCGGCTCACCGCCACCTTCGACCCGCTGGCCGCGAGCGGCCTGCTGCTGGCCGCCTCGGCGGCCGCGCTGGCGGTGCTGGCGGCGACCGCGGCGATGGCGCTCGCGGCCGCCGACGACCTGGTGACCAACGCCCGGTCGCTGGCCTCGGTCGCCGCCCTGGGCGCGGAGCCGGCGGTGCTCGAGCATGTCCAGCTGCGCCGGCTGACCGCCACCACCGTCACGCCGCTGGTCGCGGGCACCCTCGTCGGCGGCCTGGGGTACGCCCTGCTCGACTCCGGGTTCCGGCCCAGCGCCCCGGTCGGGTTCGTCCTCGTCACCGCGGTCGTCGCCGGGGTGCTCGCCCGCGGCCTGTGCGCACTGGTCACCCGGGCGCTGCGCGGCCGGCTGCGCGACGCCGCCGACGCGACCAACCTGCGGATCGCCTGATGGAGCCGGAGCCGCAGCACCCCGCCGAGCCGGCCTGGATCGTCGCGGCCCGCCAACTGGCCGACGAGGCCCGGACGGACCCGCGGAGGGCCAGGGCGCGGGCGTCGTCCCGCCGACGTCCCCGACGCCTCCGGGCCGCCTCGCCGAGCCGACGGGACGCCGACGACGGGGACCACCACGCCGGGCCGTCATCCCACGGGACCGACCACCGTGCGCCCGTCCTCCAGGACCGCCAGGACCTGACGGCGGATCTCCAGGTCCTCGCGCGCGGTGACGACGACGGTCCGTGCGGCCGCACCCGGCGCGGTGATCTCACCGTCGCCGGTGGTCGCGCGGTTCCGTTCCTCGTCGACGCCGAGCCCGAGGTGGCCCAGGGCCGCCCCGACCGCGGCGCGGACCGGTGGGGCGTGCTCCCCCACTCCCCCGGTCACGACCAGCAGGTCGAGCCCTCCGGTGGCGGCGGTCATCGCCGCGATCTCGCGGGACAGCCGGTGCACGTACACGTCGAAGGCGAGGGTGCAGTCCGGATCGCCGTCCGCGCGTCCGGCGAGGACCTCGCGCAGGTCCCCCGACGTCCCCGACAGCCCCCGGAGCCCGGCGTGGTGCTCCAGCACGTCGGCCAGTTCCGCTACGGGGACGCCCCCGTGCTGGAGGAGCCACAGCAGCAGTCCCGGGTCGAGCGTGCCGGGGCGGGTGTTCATGACCAGACCGGCCAGCGGGGTGAACCCCATGGTCGTGTCGACCGACCGGCCGGCCCGCACGGCGGCCAGCGAGGCCCCGGCCCCGAGGTGGCAGGAGACGATGCGCAGGTCCTCGGCGGACCGGCCGGCCAGCTCCGAGCCGCGGCGGACCGCCCAGGCGTGGGACAGCCCGTGGAAGCCGTACCGGCGCAGCCCCCATCGGCTGTTCCACTCCCGCGGCACGGCATAGGTCCGCGCGGCCGGGGGCAGCGACGCGTGGAAGGTGGTGTCGAAGCAGGCGACCTGCGGCACACCGGGCAGCAGGCCGGTCGTCGCCTCGATGCCGGCGAGGGCACGCGGGTTGTGCAGCGGGGCCAGGTGGCTGACCGACCACAGGTGGCTGGTCAGCAGGTCGTCGACGAGGGCCGGGCCGCCGTGCCGGGGGCCGCCGTGCACCACCCGGTGGCCGACGGCGTCGACGTCCCCGTGGTCGGCGAGGAACGCCCGGAGCGGCTGCAGGTGCCCGGCGCCCGCCCACGGCTGCACCGTCCGGCTCCCCGCGACGCCGCCGTCGTCGGCCAGGAGGGACAGCTTCAGGCTGCTGGAGCCGGCGTTGACGACCAGGACCCTCACGAGGACGCCGGCTCGTGCAGCGGCTCGTCGCGGCCGACGACGGTGGGGCCCGCGACGGAGCCCCACTGCCAGTCGCGGATCTCGGGCAGGTCCTCGCCGTGGGCCCGCACGTACTGGCGGTGCCGGATGAGCGTGGTGCGCAGCCGGTCCCGCAGGTGGGCCGCCCGTGTCCGCAGCCGCGGCACCCGGTCGATGACGTCGATGGCCAGGTCGAAGCGGTCCAGCCCGTTGAGGACGCACATGTCGAACGGCGTGGTGGTGGTCCCCTCCTCGACGTAGCCGCGCACGTGGACGTTGTCGTGGTTGCGGCGGCGGTAGGTCAGCCGGTGGATCAGCCACGGATAGCCGTGGTAGGCGAAGATCACCGGCTTGTCGGTGGTGAAGTAGGAGTCGAACTCGGCGTCGGAGAGCCCGTGCGGGTGGGCGCGGTCGTCCTGCAGCCGCATCAGGTCGACGACGTTGACCACGCGGATCCGCAGGTCGGGGAAGGCCGCGCGGAGGATGTCGACGGCGGCGAGGGTCTCCATCGTCGGGACGTCGCCCGCGCACGCCATGACGACGTCCGGCTCGGATCCCGCGTCGGTGCTGGCCCACTCCCAGATGCCGAGGCCCTTGGTGCAGTGCGCTATCGCGGCGTCCACGTCCAGGTACTGCAGCGCCGGCTGCTTGCCCGCGACGATCACGTTGACGTACTGGCGGGTCCGCAGGCAGTGGTCGGCGACCGAGAGCAGGGTGTTGGCGTCCGGCGGCAGGTACACCCGGATGACGTCGGCCTTCTTGTTGACCACGTGGTCGATGAAGCCGGGGTCCTGGTGGGAGAAGCCGTTGTGGTCCTGTCGCCACACGTGCGAGGTGAGCAGGTAGTTCAGCGACGCGATCGGCCGCCGCCACGGGATGCCGTTGGTGGTCTTCAGCCACTTGGCGTGCTGGTTGACCATCGAGTCGACGACGTGGATGAACGCCTCGTAGCAGGAGAAGAACCCGTGCCGGCCGGTGAGGAGGTAGCCCTCCAGCCAGCCCTGGCAGAGGTGTTCCGACAGCACCTCCATGACCCGCCCGCCGGGCGCGAGGTGGTCGTCGTCGGGCTCCCGCCGCGCCATCCAGGCCCGGTCGGTCACCTCCAGCACCGCGCCGAGCCGGTTGGAGTTGTTCTCGTCGGGGGCGAACACCCGGAAGGTGGTGGGGTTCCGCCGCACCACCTCCCGCAGGAACGTGCCGAGCACGCGGGTGGCCTCCACCGCGCCCGTGCCCGGCTCGGGCACCGGGACGGCGCAGTCGCGGAAGTCGGGCATCCGCAGCGGCTGCAGGAGCGCGCCGCCGTTGGCGTGCGGGTTGGCGCTCATCCGGCGCTGCCCGTGCGGGTGCAGGTCCCGGACGGCGGCGACGGGGGCGCCGGTCTCGTCGAACAGCTCCTCCGGTCGGTAGCTGCGCATCCACGCCTCGAGGACCTCCCGGTGGCCGTCGTCGTCGCGGGCGTTGGCGAAGGGCACCTGGTGGGCGCGCCAGGTGCCCTCGACGCGGTGGCCGTCGACGTCGGCGGGACCGGTCCAGCCCTTCGGGGAGCGCAGCACGATCATCGGCCAGCGCGGCCGCGTCAGGTCGCCGTCCGCCCGCGCCCGCCGCTGGATGGCGGCGATCTGGTCCAGGCACTCGTCGAGGGCGGCGGCGAACCCCTGGTGCATGCGCGCCGGGTCGGAGCCCTCGACGAGGTGCGGCGTGTAGCCGTAGCCGCGGAACAAGGCCTCGAGCTCCTCGGGCTCGATGCGGGCCAGCACGGTGGGATTGGCGATCTTGTAGCCGTTGAGGTGCAGGATCGGGAGGACGGCGCCGTCGCGGGCCGGGTCGAGGAACTTGTTGCCGTGCCAGCTGGTGGCCAGCGGCCCGGTCTCCGCCTCCCCGTCCCCCACGACCGCGGCCACGAGGAGGTCGGGGTTGTCGAACGCGGCGCCGTGGGCGTGCATCAGGGCGTAGCCGAGCTCGCCGCCCTCGTGGATCGAGCCCGGGGTCTCCGGGGCGACGTGGCTGGGGATCCCGCCCGGGAAGCTGAACTGGGTGAACAGCCGCTTCATCCCGGCCGCGTCCAAGGAGACCTCCGGGTAGACCTCGCTGTAGGTGCCCTCCAGCCAGGCCGCCGCGACCGGTCCGGGGCCGCCGTGACCCGGGCCCATCACGTACACCGTGTCCAGGTCGCGGGCGGCGATGGCCCGGTTGAGGTGGGCGTACACGAAGTTGAGGCCGGGGGTCGTGCCCCAGTGGCCGAGCAGCCGGGGTTTGACGTGTTCCGGCCGCAGCGGCTCCCGCAGCAGCGGGTTGTCCATGAGGTAGATCTGGCCCACGGAGAGGTAGTTCGCCGCGCGCCACCACGCGTCGAGCGCCGCCAGCTCCCCCTCGGTCAGCGGCCCGGCCGGGTCGGTCACCGGCCCCTCCCTCCGGTTCGCAGGCCCCGTGCAGCGGGGCGCGGGGTCCTCCACCACATCGCCGATGCCGGCCTGCGGGCCAGGGACGGAGGTCCCGTCCGTCGGGTCGTCGGTCTCGGCCGACCCCCGTGCGCCGGTCCCCCACGCGCGGGCCCAGCGCCCCGTCCCCCGTGGGCGTCGGACCCTGTTCCGCGCACCACGGGCGGCCGCACGGTGGGCCGGTGGCACTCCCCCGGCTGCGCGCCGACGAGCTGCTGAACGTCTGGGCCGACGACCGGCGGGCCCCGATGCAGATCGCCCTGCTCGGCATCTTCGACGCCGCCCCGTTCCGGCGGCCCGACGGCGCCCTCGACACCCCCGGCATCCGCGCGGCGCTGGCGGCCCGCGCGCACCGCGTCCCGGCCCTGCGCAAGCGGGTGGTGTGGACCCGGCCCGGTGAGGGCCGGCCGGTCTGGGCCGCCGACCCGTCGTTCGACCCGCTGCGCCACGTCGTGCAGGCGACACTGCCCCCGGGCGCGCACCTCGGGACCTGGGCCGCCAACCGCGTGCTCCACCCGCTGGAGCGGGACCGGCCGCTGTGGCGGGCCGAGGTCGTCGACGGTCTGGACGGCGCCCGGTTCGCCGTCCTCGTCGTCCTCTCCCACGTCCTCGCCGACGGGCGCGCCGGCATGGCACTGGCCGGGCAGCTGCTCGACCCGGTACCCGACGCCACCCCGGCCGCGCCCGCCTCACCAGCGGTGCCGCCGCTGCCGACGCACCGGGAGCTGGTGCGCGACCGGCTCCAGCAGGTCGCCGCGCAGCTGCGGGGGCCCCGCGACCGGGCCCGCGGCCGGGCCCTCGGCCGGCAGGGACTGCGGCAGCTCCGCGACGTCGTGACCGAGCTGGGGGTCCCGGTGCCGGCCACCTCCCTGCCGCGCCGGGTGGGCCCGGACCGGCGGCTGGCGGTCCACCAGCACCGGCTGGAGGACCTGCAGCGCACCGGGCACGCCCTGGGGGTCACCCTCAACGACCTGCTCCTGACCGCTGTCGCCGGCGGCCTGCGCGACCTGCTCGCCGGCCGCGGCGAGCGGTTGCCCGGTTCCGTCGTGCGCGCCAGCGTCCCGGCCGCCACCGGCGCCCCCGGTGGGCAGGTGGTGGGCCTGCTGCTCGTCGACCTCCCGGTCGGTGAACCGGACCCGCTGCGACGGCTGGCGCTGGTCCGCCGCAGCACCACCGCCGGCAAGACCCGGCTGCGCGCGGCCGCCGGCAGCGTCGTCGACATCCGGTTGCCGGCCGCGGTGGCCCGGCCGGTCGTCCGCTGGGGACGCCGCTTCGGCAGCCGCAGCATCCGGCTGTCGATCACCGACGTCACCGGCCCGCCGGAGCCGCTGTGGCTGGCCGGGGCCCGCCTGGTGGAGGCGGTGCCGATCGCGCCGCTGGTCCCGGGGGTCCCGATCGCGGTCGCCGCGCTGTCCCACGCCGGCGCACTGGCCGTGTCCGTCGACGCCGACGGCGCCCTCGGCGACCTCGACGTGCTCGCCGACGGCACCGCCCGAGCGCTGACCGACCTGACGCAGCGGGCCCGCACCGGCGCCCGGGTGCCGTCGCTGCCGGCGCCCCTCGTCCGCGCCGGCCGCAGGGTCGTGGAGGCCGCGGTCGACGTCGACCGCGATCCCGCCGAGGTGTTCGCCCTCTGCAGCGACCCGTGCTCCGAGCCGGCGTGGAACCCGCAGGTCGTCGCGGTCCAGCAGCTCACCGCCGGGCCCGTCGGACCGGGGTCCCGCTACCGGCTGCGGTTCCGCTCGGGCGTCGGCGACAGCACCGTGGAGGTGCTCGGCTTCGACCCACCCCGGGCGTGGACCTCGACCAGCACCTCGGCCCGCCTCGACGTCCGGTTCGAGGGCGAGGTCGTGCCCGACGCGGGCGGGTCCTCCCTCCGGTTCCGGGCGGAGCTGCGGCCGCGCGGTGCCCTGCGGCCGCTCGCCCCCGTGCTCCGCCGGGTGCTCCGCCGGCGCTGGGAGCAGGACCTCGCGACGCTGCGCGCGCTGCTGCAGGAGCGGCCGCCGAGCGGCGTGCGCCCCGGCGCCACCCCGGTCCCCTGACCGCCTCCGGTCCGGCCGGTCGGTGGCGGTCAGGGACCGAGGTCCCCCGCGGCTGCGCCGGGCGACCCTGGGGTGGGCAGCCCCGCCTGCCTAGCGTGGCGCCGTGCAGGCCAGGGACGTCATGACCCGCTCCGTCGTCACCGTGGGACCGGAGACCTCCGCCAAGTACGCGGCGGAGGTCATGGCCGAGCGCGGCTTCGCGGCCCTGCCCGTCGTCGACGACGCCGACCGGCTGGTCGGCATCGTCGCCGAGGCCGACGTCCTCCGGGACCGGCTGCCCCAGGACCCCCGGCTGCACCTGCGCCGCGACGGCGACGCGCCGGCGGCCCCGGCGCTGCTGGTGCACGGGGTGATGACCGGCGAGGTCCGGACGGTCCAGGGCACGGCGGACATCGCCGACGTCGCCCGGCTGTTCGTCGACGAGCGGCTGCGCAGCGTGCCCGTGCTGGACGGCGACCGCCTCGTGGGCATCGTCAGCCGGCGCGACCTGCTGCGGACCCTGGTCCGTCCGGACGCGGAGATCCGGCACGACCTCCTGCACCTCGTGGAGGGCTACACCGGGTCGGTGGACGCGTGGGCGGTCGCGGTGGCCGACGGCGTGGCCACGATCCAGCGCACCCGGGGGACGCCCGACCCGTCCCCTGAGGTCGAGGAGCGGGCCCTCTCGGAGCTCGCCCGGACCGTCGGCGGGGTGGTCAGCGTGCGGGTGCTCCCGGCGGAGGCGCCGAGTCGTTCGTGACCGGTGCGCTCGCGCGGGCGCGTGCCCGGCGTCACCGCACGGGCGCGGAATGGTTGAACGGTCAAGTGCCTTCAGGACGGGCGTGACCCACGGAATGGACGCCACGACGGCGACGAGCTCGCCCGTCTCGAAGGCCGCGACGACCGCCGCGCCGCTGCACCCGCTGCTCGCCGAGCGGTGGAGCCCCCGCGCGCTCGACCCCCGCCACGACCTCACGGTCGACCAGCTCACCGCGCTGCTCGAGGCCGCCCGCTGGGCGCCGAGCGCGTCGAACACCCAGCCGTGGCGGTTCGCCGTCGCCCGGCGCGGCAGCACCGAGTACGCCGCCCTGCTGGAGGCGCTCGCACCGGGCAACCAGGCCTGGGCGCACGCCGCCTCGGCGCTCATCGTGGCCGCGGCCGAGACGGCCGGCCCCGACGGCGCGGTCCGCCCGTGGGCCGTCTACGACACCGGGCAGGCGGTGGCGCACCTGTCGGTGCAGGCCCAGCACGAGGGTCTGGCCGTGCACCAGCTCGGCGGCTTCGACCGGGACCGGGTCGCTGCACTCCTGGCCACGCCGGACGGCGTCGTGCCCCTGGTGGTGCTGGCTGTCGGCCGGCGTGACGACGAGGTGCAGCTCGGCGAGCCGTTCGCCAGCCGGGAGTCGGCCGCCCGGGACCGGCTGCCGCTCGACCAGCTCCTGCTGCCCCTGTAGCCCGGTCGTCCGGGGCCGCCGGTCAGGGAGGGCCGTCCCGGCCGGACGGCGACGGCCCCCCCGCGCCCGGGGCGACGTCTGCGCCCGGGGCGACGTCTGCGCCCGGGGGCGCGGCGCCCCGGCGGGGCAGCGTGGCGGACGCGCAGGCGGCAGCGAAGGCGGCCGCGGCGGCGACCAGGAACGCCGCCGTGAAGCTGCCCGTCCGGTCGGCGATCCACCCGCCGAGCTGCGGACCCGCCAGCTGCGCCGCCCCGAAGACGAGGGTGACCGCGCCGAAGGCGGCGGCGAAGCGCCGGGGGTCGAGCCGGTCGGCCAGGTGGGCGGCCAGCACGGCCGGGGCCCCGGACATCGCCAGGCCGAACACGAGCGCGGAGAGGACGGCCCAGGGTTCGCCGCCGACCGGGACCAGCAGGATCGCCGCGGTCATCCCCACGTAGGCCCACGTCATGGCCGCCCGCCGTCCCACGCTGTCCGACCAGCGGCCGAGCACCACCCCGCCGAACGCGATGCACACACCGGTCAGCGCGAAGACCGCAGCGGCGTGGCCGGTGCCGAAGCCGGCGTCGTCCTCGTACGCGGCGACCAGGAAGGTCATGTAGACCGAGATCGCCAGGCCGTACCCGCCGTAGGAGAGGGTCGCGCCGATCCAGCCCGGGACGGCTCGCAACGCCGAGATGCGGACCGGACCGGAGACCGGGGCGACCGGCGGACGCAGCCACCGCAGCGCCGCGACCGCGACGAGCGCCGCCAGCACCGCCTGGATCCCCCACACGGGCCGCCACGAGCCGGCGCCGCCGACGGCGTGCACCAGGGCGGTGAGGATGCTGCACGCCAGCACCCCCAGACCCACCCCGCTGCCGGTCAGCCCGATGGCCAGGCCCCGGCGGGACCCGCGCACGGCGGATCCGGCGATGCCCGGGGCCGGCACCCAGATCATCGCCCCGCCGAAGCCGGCCAGGACCATGCCCGCCACCAGGACCGGCACCGACGGCGCGAGGGAGAGGACCACCAGCCCGGCCGTGGTGCACAGCAGGCCGGTGCGCACCGAGGTCGCCGGCGCCATGCGGCCGGCGGTGAGGCTGACCACGAGGGTCCCCGCGAGGTACGCGGTGAGGTTGAGCGTCCCGAGCAGTCCGGCCACGACGTAGGAGTGCACGAGGTCGGCGGTGACGGCGGGCAGCAGGAGCGCGTAGCCGAAGCGCCCGAAGCCCTGGGCCACGGCGGCGGCCAGCACCAGCACCGGGAGCAGGACCCGTGGCCCCACCACGGAGCCGCGGCGCCCCGCAGCCCGAGCGCGCAGTGGTCGCACCGGAACCGTCGGTACGGGCGCTACGCCGTGGTGGTGACCGCGGCCAGCACGGCGGGGAAGGCGTCCTCGGCGGCCCGGCGCAGCTCGGCGTCCGTGCGGTCCTGGACCGGGTGCGGGACCAGCACGTACGGCGCCGCGAAGCCGAGCGCCACGCCCTGCAGCCGCGCGGCCTCCTCGAACGCCCGGCTGGCGAGGAAGACCCCGACCACGCCCCGGCGCTCGAGGTCGGCGATGTCGTGCACACTGCACGACGTGCACGAGCCCTAGTCGGCCAGCGCCTCGATGACCACCTCGCACTGCTCGGTGATCTGGTGCCGCAGGTCGACCGGGGCGACCCGCGCGAACGTCGGCTTGCGGTAGCGGCGCACCGTCGCGCCCTGGTCCACGAGCAACTGCTCGAGCCGATCCAGGACGACGTCCCCGCGGGCCTTGCTGATGTCGAGCAGCCCCACCGTGCGGCCCCGCAGCGAGGGCGGGCGCGGCAGCGGCGCCCGGACCGGCGCCCGGCGTTCACCGGTGGGATCGAGGACCGTCGTCATGCCCGTACCTCCTGTGTCACCGGGACGCTCCCCGTCTCACCGGCCACCCAACCACCGACGATCGCACTGAACAGGCCGGCGTCGCCCCCCGCGGAGACGACGAGCAGCCCGCCCGGCCGGAACTTCGGCAGGTCGTCGGCGGCGACCCCGGACGACAGGCCCTCGGCCATGCCGCCGGCGCCCCGCACCAGCTCGCCGGCCGGCAGCCGCAGGAGGCCGTCCAGCTCGGCCAGCAGCCGCGGCCGGTCCCACCCGGCTTCACGGAAGACCCGCCCGTGTTCCGGGGAGACGACGAGCATCGCGTCGAAACCCATCGCCAGCTTGGGGTGCGCGTTGACGCGCAGGCACGCGGCGAACGAGCGGGCCAGCGACTCGGGGTCCCGGCTGAGCTGGTCGACCACGGGCTGCACACCCGATCCGGCGAAGACGGTCACGGCGTCGCCGGGCACCCCGCGCTCGGCCGCCAGCGGGAGGAACGGGCTGTCGTGCTCGCGCTCGGCGAAGCAGAAGGTGAACTTGCCCGGGTTGCCCAGGGTCGCCCGGTCGACCTCCCCGGGACGGCCGCCCCCGACGTTGCGCACCACGAGTTGCAGCGCCCGGCCGATCGTGGCGTTCGCACGGTTGCCCTGCCCGAGGGCGTTGACCCCGCTGTTCATCCCGATCCGGGCGGCGACCGGCCCGTTGACGACGACCACCGGCCCCGCGAAGTAGGTGGTGGCGAGCACGCCGTGCAGCGCGAACTCCTCGGCGCACGCCGCCTCCAGCGCCGCGAGGACCACCGGCAGGTACTCGGGCAGGCAGCCGGCCATCACCGCGTTGACCGCGACCTTCTCGACGGTGCACTCCACGAGGTCCGGCGGGACGACGGCCACCACCTCACCGGGGTCGCGGGCCGTACCGCGCAGCATCCGCAGCACCCGCTCGGGAGTCGGCGGCACCACCGGCAGCCCGTCGGTCCACCCGCGGTCGAACAACGCCTCGTGCTCGTCCTCGAGGTCGGCCAGCTCCACCCGGCGGCTGGTCAGCCCGGTGCTCCCGTAGCGCGCCTCCAGCGCGTCGACCCGGGCCGGGTCCACCGACAGGGACCCGCAGCCCGGCCGGTGCTCGGGCAGGTCCGCGCCCAGCCCGGCGACGCCGGTCAGCGCCTCCCACTGCTCGCGGCTCCAGCCCACCACCCGGGCGGTCTCCACGCCGTTCTCGACCCGCAACAGGGTGGGGACGGTCTCGACGTCCAGCCGGTAGGACACCTCGAGGGCGGTGTCGTCGTGGTCGAACCAGTCCGGGTCGTCCTGGCACCACACCGCGGCGCCCAGCCGCCGCAGCACCGGTTCGACCAGCACGCAGGTCGGGCAGTCCCGCTTCACCACCGCGACCAGCCCGTCCGGCACCTGCACGGGGGCGACCCTAGCGGCCTCCGCGGTCCCCTCGCAGTGCGCGACGCAGGAGCACCGCGCAGGGACGCACGACGTCATCGAGGAGGAGGATCGGCGCCCACGCCGCTCCCGCGGAGGAGGCCCGCATGGCGAGGTACCTGGTGAACGACGCCGGCCTCGCCCACGCGCGGGAGCTCATCGCCGCGCGCCGGTACGTCCTGCGCAGCGAGTGGGGCCGCGTCCAGCCCTCCGCCGAGGACGAGAACGCGTTCCTCGCGCGGCACTCGTGGGCGGACTACTCCGCCTGGCACCTCGCACTCACCGAGGGCGCCACCGACGGCACCAAGGCGCGGTACGCCTTCGTGTACGGCGACTTCCGCCGCGTGCACCGGATGGGGATCATCGCCTGCCACTACCGGGCCGCGGAGTGGGGCCACAAGGAGATCGAGCTGGCGGCTCACGACCTGCTGCAACTGCTCGACGCGACGCGGGCGTGAGCCCCGTCGCCGGGAGCCGCGGACCCGCGGCGGAGCTCCCCCGATCGGACTCGAACCAACAGCCCCGCGAGTTGATCTCGTGGTCGTTGGCAGCGGTGAGTCAGCGATGAACGTGGAGCTCGGACAACGTGCGACTACCGGTATCGGTTGACAGCCGTCTGCACTCAACGGCGGTGAGTTGGTCGTCGAAGCGATCCTGGATCCGATCGGCACCCATGACCGGGCGAAGGCGGATCCGTCACCCATCGGCCTCGAAGCCCACGTGCAGATGGCCTCGATGCCGGATCGACACCGGACCGGGGCACGGGATCACGATGCGGGTCTTCCTGGTCGCTGGCTGCGGCGGTGCATGACGACGTCGCCGCCGCCTCTGACGCCGCTCAAGACGGCGCCGCCGCCCAGATCATCTGCGGGCTCGCCACACCGATGGCCCCGCCTCTGCAGAGCCCGACCATGAGGCGCGCCGGACGACGACGCTCCCCGGTGACAGGGGTCAGCTCTCAGGCGCCGTCGACACGGTTACACACCCCTCGTCGCCTTGACCCTGCGAAGGCCCCTGGCTAGCTTCGAACACCGTCCATCCGTGGTGTGCATCACACGCATTGGTGCACCTCCGTCATCCCACGGTCTCGCCCCCGGTCGCGGCGTGTGTCGCCGTTGGGGCGCCCATGAGCGGAGAAGCATGCCCGAGGAACCCTTGACTCCCGATACACGGCCCGCCGGACTCTCCCGCCGGGCCTTCGTCGGCATGGTCGGTGCCACGGCGGTCGGCGCGGTGGCGGCTTCAGCCGGCACCGCCGCCGCGCACGAACGGCCGTTCACGCCCGCCGCCCCTCCGGAAGGCGGGGAGCGACCCAACATCCTCATCATCATCGCTGACGACCTGGGCTGGGCCGATCTGTCCAGCTACGGGGCACCGCACATCTCGACGCCGAACCTGGACCGGCTGGCGAAGGAGGGCGTCCGGTTCACCGACGGCTACGCGGGGTCGTCCACGTGCTCGCCCACGCGGATCAGCCTGTACACCGGGCGGTACCCGGGGCGCCTGTATGCCGGGTTGCGCGAACCGATCGCCGGGCCGGATGCGACCGATCCGCAGCGCGGCATCCCTCCCGAGCACCCCACCATCGCCTCGCTGCTGCGCAACGCCGGATACGCCACGGCGATGTTCGGCAAGTGGCACTGCGGCCACCTGCCGTGGTTCAGCCCGCTGAGGTCCGGCTGGGAGGAGTGGCTGGGCAACCTCAGCGGCGGCGTGGACTACTTCTCCAAGGTCAACCGCGGGGGCAGCTACGACCTGTACGAGAACGAGGTGCCCTACCAGGACCTGCGGTACTACACCGACATCCTCACCGAACGCACCGTGGAGTACCTCCACCGGGGCCACCAGAAGCCGTGGCTGCTCAACCTCAACTACACGACGCCGCACTGGCCCTGGGAAGGCCCCGGGGACCAGGCCCTCAGCGCCGAGCTCACCGCCCGCGCGACGTCCGGCGACAGGGCGGCCCTGTTCCACCACGACGGCGGCTCAGTGGCCAAGTACGTGGAGATGGTCCAGGACATGGACACCTCGATCGGAGAAGTGCTCCGGGCACTCCGGGACACCGGTCAGGACCGGAACACCATCGTGCTGTTCAAGAGCGACAACGGCGGAGAGCGGTTCTCCTACACGTGGCCGCTGCGCGGAGCGAAGATCGATGCCCTGGAGGGCGGCATCCGCATCCCGACGATCCTGCGGTGGCCGGCGGGGGTGTCCGGCGGGCAGGTCTCCGACCTCCCGGTGATCACCATGGACTGGACCCGCACGCTCCTCTCGGCCGCGGGCGTCGCCCCGGATCCCGGCTACCCGATGGACGGCCGCGACCTGAGCCAGTACCTCTGGGGCTCAGGGCAGCCCCCCTCGGAGGACCTCTTCTGGCGAGTCGTCGACCAGGGCGCGCTGCGGCGCGGGAAGTGGAAGTACTGGGTCTCGCACAACGTCGACCGCAGCGTGCGGGAGGAGGCACTGTTCGACCTCACCGCCGACCGGCGCGAGGAGGCCAACCTGGCCGCGAAGGAACCGACCGTGCTGACCGACCTGCGCAACGCCTGGAACCGGATCGAGGAGACGCTCCTCGACTATCCGCCTGGCGCTGTCCGCGGAGAATGACCCGCCATCTCGACGCTGGGACCCCACGGTGACGCGTTGCTGCTGCGAGCGGCGGCCGAGCGGGCATCCGCGCGTGCTGCGCGCGACCGGGCCCTGACGGCGCGGGCGCGCCTTGCCGCCCCACCCGCAACGGGCCCGCAGGGCTGAGTCAGCCGATGGTTCGTCGGTCGCTCGCCGGTCGTCGGGCCAGGCTCTGATCACGTACCAGCCCGCTCGCCGGCGGTGTTGCTCCCCCGATTGGACTCGAACCAATAACCCTGCGATTAACAGTCGCATGCTCTGCCAATTGAGCTACGGGGGATCGGCGGGACGGACCCGCGCGCCTGGACAAGAGTACCCGACGCCGTCCGGGGGCCCGCGCAGGGGGCTGTCGCGTCGCGCACACCCGGGCGCCCCGTTACGGTGATCACTCCCTTCCGAGTCAGCAGGAGGTCCCCGTGGCGAAGCTGTCCTTCCTCGCCGGCTTCGGTGCCGGGTACGTGCTCGGCGCGAAGGCGGGCAAGGAGCGTTACGAGCAGATCCGCAAGGCGTGGGAGAACGCCAAGGACAACCCGCAGCTGCAGGGCGTGGCCGGCATGGCCCAGGCCCGCGCCGACGCGGTCGTCAACTCGGTGAAGGCCCGCATGGGCCGCGACAGCGGGCCCGGGCGACCGACGGGCTCCACCGCGCCGGGGCCGGTGCCCCCGCCGCGCTGAGTCATCCCACCTGGTCGGCGGCCACGGCCTCGGCGAGCTTCTGCCGGGCGGCCTCCCGCGCGACCGGGTCGCTGCGGTCGGCGTCGTCGTCGAAGACGACCGTCCACTCCCGGGCGACCTGACCGGGCACCCGCCGCGCGACCAGCACGACCTCCCCGCGGCCGGGCAGCGGCGCCCGCCGGCTGGCGACCACCGTCTGGTCCACCCGCCGGCGGACGACGGCCGGCAGGTCCCCCGCGTCGCGCAGCGCGTGCCGCTCCACCGGCAGCCGCGCCTGCACCCCGGGCTCCACCTCGGTCAGTGCGGTGACCTCGAACCGGCCGCCGCCGTCACCGGTCGCCGTCCACCGGGCCGACGCCACCTCGTGCCACGGCAGGACGCCGACGCGGCCGGCCTCGGGCAGGGGCAGGTCGGCCGGAACCCGGCGCAGCCCGCGGGACGTCGCGACCAGCCAGCCCTCGTCGCGCACGAGCGCACCCCACGCGAGCACCCGCTCGTCGGGATCGGTCGAGGCGAGCACCACCGCGCGGACCGGCTCCGGCGGCCGGGTGAACCGCCGCCGAACCCTGTCGAGCACACTCACTGGGCCAGCCCGCCCATCGCCCGCTGCCGCAGCGAGATCGCCTGCTGCTCGAGCGCCATCAGCTGGCTGAACGCCTTCATGTACTCGTCGGCGGCCTCGACCGGGTTCATCCGCTGCAGCCGGCCCTTGAGCGCGGCGACCTGCCGCACCGTGTGCATCTCCTCCAGCCGGGCCAGCACCGCGCTCACGTACGCGGCGTCCGCCTCGTGCGCGGAGCGCAGTGGCTCGACGGCCAGCGCGGTGAGCTGCGCCCGGGCGCTCTCGCTCGTGCAGTGCGCGGCCACCTCGTCCAGCCAGGCCGGGCCGGTGACGCGGGTGGCCGCCGCTCCCCCGGTGCCGGCGACCGCCGCGGCCACCGCGGCGTAGTCGGGGTCGGTGTAGGCCTCGACGGGGATCGCGTCGAACATCGGACCGGCGAGCTCGGGCACCTGCAGCGCCGTCTTCACCGCCTCCCGCTCCACCGCGACGGCGATGTCGTCCGGCGACCGCTTCGGCGTCCGGGGACCCCGCGGGCGCTGCGGTGCCGCCCCCTCCCCCGTCAGCCGGCGCACCCGCTCCAGCACCTCGGCCTCGTCGGTGTTGCCGATCATCCCGGCCAGCTGGCGGGCGTAGGCCGGCCGCAGCGCGTGGTCCTTGATCTGCGCGACCAGCGGGACGGTCTTCTCCAGCGCCGCGACCCGGCCCTCGACCGTGTCCAGGTCGTAGCCGGCCAGCGTCGTCTTCAGCACGAAGGCGATCAGCGGCGTCCGCCGGGCCACCAGGTCGCGGACGGCGGTGTCCCCGTGCGCCTGGCGCAGCTCGCAGGGGTCCCGGCCGTCGGGCTCGACGGCGACGAAGGTCTGGCCGACGAAACGCTGGTCCTCGGCGAAGGTCTTCATCGCCGCGTTCTGCCCGGCCGCGTCGCCGTCGAAGGTGTAGATGACCTCGCCGCGGAACTCGTCCTGGTCCATCAGCAACCGGCGCAGCACGCTGATGTGCTCGGGCCCGAACGCGGTGCCGCAGGAGGCGACGGCGGTGGTGACGCCGGCGAGGTGGCAGGCCATCACGTCGGTGTAGCCCTCGACCACCACGGCCTGGTGCCGGCGGGCGATGTCGCGCTTGGCCCGGTCGACGCCGTAGAGGACGGTGCTCTTCTTGTAGAGCGGGGTCTCCGGGGTGTTGAGGTACTTGGGGCCCTGGTCGTCGTCCATCAGCTTGCGGGCGCCGAAGCCGATGACGTCGCCGGTGATGTCGCGGATCGGCCAGACCAGCCGGCGGTGGAACCGGTCGATGAGCGTGCCGCGGGAGGACTCCTTGGCCAGCCCCGCGGTGACCAGCTCCTGCTGGGTGAAGCCCTTGCCGCGCAGGTGGCGGGTGAGGGTGTCCCAGCCGCCGGGGGCGTAGCCGCAGCCGAAGTCCAGCGCCACCTGCCGGTCGAAGCCGCGGTCGGCGAGGAACTGCCGGGCCGGCGCCGCCTCCGGCGAGCCCAGCTGCTCGGCGTAGAAGGCCGCCGCCGCGGTGTTGGCCGCGACCAGCCGGGCCCGCTGCCCGGCCTGCTCCCGGGAGGGCGCCCCGGTGGGCCGGCCGCCGTCGTCCTCGTAGTGCAGCTCGACGTTGGCCCGCCCGGCCAGCAGCTCGACCGCCTCGGTGAAGGAGAGGTGGTCGACCTCCTGCACGAAGCGGATGACGTCGCCGCCCACGCCGCAACCGAAACAGTGGTAGAGCCCGCGACTGGGCGTGACGTGGAAGGACGGCGACTTCTCGTCGTGGAACGGGCACAGGCCCTTGAGCGAGCCACCCCCGGCGCGCTTGAGCTGCAGGTGCTCACCGACGATGTCGTCGATCTTGCTGCGCTCGCGGACCAGCGCGATGTCCGCGGCCCGGATGCGTCCCCGCCCGGCCATCAGCTGCCTCCCGCGGCCACGGCACCACCGGCGATCGCCGCGGTGGCGGCGGCCTGGTCCCGGCGGGCCATCACCAGCGCCAGCCACAGCAGGAAGACCTGGTGGTCCAGCGGCAGCGACTCCTCGGCGGTCAGCGTCGGCCGCGGTGACCAGCCGCCCGTCGTCCCGGTCTCGGCGACCACCCGCCCGGCGGAGAGGTAGCGGTACCCGCCCTTCCAGCGGGACACCACCTCGGCCACGAGCGGCGTGCCCTCCAGGTCGGCCGCCCAGGTGCCCTTCCAGAACGACGTCTGCCGCGCCCGCAGGCGGGTGGCGTCCTCCGGATCGACCGCCCAGCGGCCGGTGAGCTCCCTCGTGCGCTTCGCGAGCACCCACTCGCGGTCGCCGACGACGGCCGTGGCCGCCTCCTTCCAGTTCGAGGCCCGCAGCGTCGCGACGACGACGCCGTCGCGCAGCACGGGCAGCACGCCCTTCGCGACGCCGGCCGAGCCGGCCTTCCCGAGTTCCAGCACGGGTGCTCCTCAGCCGATCCCGGGCGCGCCGGCGACGCTCTCGCCGGTCGCGCGGTAGAGCAGGTAGGCCGCCGTCTCGCGCAGGATGTAGCGGAACTGCGTGGTGCGCGTCTGCACCGCCGGGCCCTGCCGGGTCGGCGAGCTGTCGGCGGTGATGCCGGCGTCCTCGGCCATCCGCTCCGCCCGCATCGCGTGCCACGGGTCGGTCACCAGCACCGCGGAGCTCCAGCCGCGCTCGTCGAACGCCGCACCGACCGCGCGCATGCTCTCCAGCGTGTCCACGCCCTCCTCTACCGGGAGCAGCGCGTCCGCCGGGACGCCGGCGTCGGTCAGGTAGTCCGCACCCGCCTCCGCCTCGGTGAACTGGTCTCCGGCGGCCTTGCCGCCGACGGTCACGATCACCGGGGCGACGCCGGCCTCGTACAGCCGCAGCGCGTGCTCCAGCCGGGCCTCGAAGATCGACGACGGGACGCCGTTGTACTGCGCCGACCCGAGCACCACGATCGCGTCCGACGCCGGGCGGGCGTCCTGCCGCGCCGTCCACCAGATCGCGGTCGCGGTCGACACGACGAGCAGGAAGAACGCCAGGACGGCGGCACCGACCGCCCGGCCCACCAGGCTCCCCGCACGCACCGCCACGAGTCATGGGTACCACGCGCTGCTGTCGCTCCGGCGGTGCCCACGACGGTGCGTCCCGCCACCCCGCTCTCAGGAGCCGGCGCGCTCGGCTCCCAGCGCGGCGCGACCGGCCTCCAGCCGGGCGACCGGAACGCGGAACGGCGAGCAGGAGACGTAGTCCAGCCCGACCTGGTGGAAGAAGTGCACCGAGTCGGGGTCGCCGCCGTGCTCCCCGCAGACGCCGAGCTTGAGGTCCGGCCGGGCCCGGCGCCCGCCCTCGACGCCGACCTCCACGAGCCGGCCGACCCCGGGACGGTCCAGCGACTCGAACGGCGAGACGCCGAAGATCCCCTTGTCCAGGTAGGCGTGGAAGAACGCCGCCTCGACGTCGTCCCGGGAGAAGCCCCACGTCATCTGGGTGAGGTCGTTGGTGCCGAAGGAGAAGAACTCCGCGGCCTGCGCGATCTCGTCGGCGGTCAGCGCGGCTCGCGGCACCTCGATCATCGTGCCGATGAGGACGTCGAGCTCCAGGCCGCACTCCTCGAACACCGCGGCCAGCACCTGCTCGGACTCCTCACGGATCGCCTCGAGCTCCTGCACCGCCCCGACCAGCGGGATCATGATCTCCGGCCGCGGGTCGCCGCCGGCCGCCCGGCGCTCGCAGGCCGCCTCGGCGATCGCCCGCACCTGCATGGCGAACAGGCCGGGGACGACCAGCCCCAGCCGGACGCCGCGCAGCCCGAGCATCGGGTTCTGCTCGTGCAGCCGGCGGACGGCGGTCAGCAGCCGCAGGTTGGCCTCGTCGGGGTGCCCCTCGGCCTCGGCGACGGCCACCCGCACCGACAGGTCGGTGAGGTCGGGCAGGAACTCGTGCAGCGGCGGGTCCAGCAGCCGGACGGTCACCGGCAGCCCGTCCATCGCCTCGAAGATCTCCAGGAAGTCCTGCTTCTGCAGCGGTGCGAGGGCGTCGAGCGCCTCCTGCTTGCCCTCGTCGTCCTCGGCGAGGATCAGCTTCTCGACCAGCTGCCGGCGGTCGCCGAGGAACATGTGCTCGGTGCGGCACAGGCCGGTGCCGTGCGCCCCGAAGCGCCGGGCCCGGGCGGAGTCCTCCGGGGTGTCGGCGTTGGTCCGGACGTCCATCCGCCGCCGCGCGTCGGCGTGGGTCAGGATCCGGTGCACGCTGCGCACGAGGTCGTCGGCGTCGGCGGACTCCGGGTCGATCTCGCCCTCGAAGTAGCGGACCACCGACGACGGCTCGACCGGCACCTCGCCGAGCCACACCCGGCCGGTCGAGCCGTCGATGGAGAGGACGTCGCCCTCGCCGACC
Source organism: Geodermatophilus sp. SYSU D00705 (assembly GCF_054050135.1). NCBI lineage: Bacteria > Bacillati > Actinomycetota > Actinomycetes > Geodermatophilales > Geodermatophilaceae > Geodermatophilus > Geodermatophilus sp. SYSU D00705. Next base: position 69,195 of record NZ_JBJGYT010000006.1, read on the forward strand.
TCGACGCCGCCGGGCGCGGTGAACCGCCGCGCCTTGGTGTCCACCTGCAGCTCCTCGGCGCCGCAGACGCACGTCTTGCCCATGCCGCGGGCGACGACGGCGGCGTGCGACGTCTTCCCGCCGCGGCTGGTCAGCACGCCCTCGGCGGCGATCATCCCGGCGAGGTCGTCGGGGTTGGTCTCCCGCCGGACCAGCACCACCTTCTCGCCGCGCCCCGCCCACTCGACCGCGGTCTCCGACGAGAAGACCGCCTTGCCGACGGCGGCGCCCGGGGAGGCGTTCATGCCCTGGGTGAGCTGCTGGGCATCCCCGCCGGAGACGAACCGCGGGAACATCAGCTGGGCCAGCTGGTCGCCGGTCACCCGCCGGACGGCCTCGTCCATGTCGATGAGGCCCTCGTCGACCAGCTGGGTGGCGATGACGAACGCCGCGGCCGCCGTCCGCTTGCCCACGCGGGTCTGCAGCATCCAGAGCTTGCTGCGCTCGACGGTGAACTCGATGTCGCACAGGTCGCGGTAGTGCGATTCGAGCCGGCTCATGATCGACATGAGCTCCCGGTACGCGCCCTCGTCGATCCGCTCGAGCTCGGGCAGCGGCACGGTGTTGCGGATGCCGGCGACGACGTCCTCCCCCTGCGCGTTCTGCAGGTAGTCGCCGTACACGCCCTGGGCGCCGCTGGACGGGTCGCGGGTGAACGCCACCCCGGTACCGGAGTCCGGGCCGAGGTTGCCGAACACCATCGAGCAGACGTTGACGGCGGTGCCGGCGTCGCTCGGGATGCGCTCGCGGCGGCGGTAGAGGATCGCCCGCTCGGAGTTCCACGAGTCGAAGACGGCGGTGATGGCGAGGTCCATCTGCTCGCGCGGGTCCATCGGGAAGTCGCGGCCGCACTGCTCGGCGACGATCGCCTTGAACCGGCCGACGACGTCCTCCAGGTGCGCGGCGTCCAGGTCGAGGTCGGAGTCGGTGCCCTGCTCGCGCTTGGCCTCGTCGAGGGCGTGCTCGAACAACTCGCCGTCGATGCCGAGCACGGTCTTGCCGAACATCTGGATCAGCCGCCGGTAGGAGTCCCAGGCGAAGCGCTCGCTGCCGGACTGGGCGGCCAGCCCGCGGACCGAGTCGTCGTTGAGGCCGACGTTGAGGACGGTCTCCATCATCCCGGGCATGGACGCCGCGGCCCCGGACCGCACGGACACCAGCAGCGGGTCCGACGGGTCGCCGAGGGTCTTGCCCATCGCCTTCTCCAGCGCCGTCAGGTGCTCGGTCACCTGGTCGGCCAGCTCCGACGGGGTAGCGCCGTGCTCGAGGTAGTGGCGGCAGGCGTCGGTGGTGATGGTGAACCCCGGCGGCACCGGCAGCCCCAGGTTGGTCATCTCGGCGAGGTTGGCGCCCTTGCCGCCCAAGAGGTCCTTCTGGTCCTTGTTGCCCTCGCTGAAGTCGTAGACCCAGGTCGTCTGCCCCGATCCGCCCACCGTGCACCTCCGCGCTGGCTGCGAGCACGGCCCCGAGACCTAGACGTCTCATACGTCCTATCGGGACCTAGGAGGGCGATCCTGGCCCACCCGGGAGGCGGGCACCAGCCTCCCGTGCCGCCGGCACCCGACCGGAGGACGCCGGCGTCAGCCGGCGGCGACCCCGCACACGCGCGGGCCGTCCTGGCTGACCACGGTGAACGTCGAGGTGGTGCCGTCGGCCCAGCCGATCTCCACCCGCTGCACCGGCACGCCGTCGACGTCCGCCGCGGAGGTGCCGGTGATCTCGCCGTCGCCGGCCGGGGCGTACTCGGCCGCCATCTCGGCGGCGGGCACACGGGCCCGCTCCTCCTCGCACAGCAGCTGGTGGGCGGTCTCGGTGTCGCCGTCGGCCAGCGCGTCGAGGAAGACGCCGGTGACCTCGCGCGCCTGCTCGTCCGGGGTGCCCTTCACCAGCGGCAGGCCGACCGCCATGGCGACGGCGACCAGCACCGTCCCGCCGAGGACGGCCAGGATCAGCCCGCGCGCGCCGCGGGGGGTGCCGGTGTGCAGCGCCTCGGGGCCGTCGTCGTACAGGTAGGGACCCTGGGCTCCGCTCATTGCTCGACTCCGGTCTCGATCCGCTCCTCGCTCGACACCGCGGGTCGCCTCCGCGCTCGCTCCGCTCCTCGCTCGCCGGCGCTCGCTGCGATGCCCACTCGCTGTCGGCTCCGGGCGGCATCTCGCTGCGACGCTGCCCCGACCGTCGTTCTCGCGGCACTCATCCGCCACTCACCATCAGCTCGGCCCCGGCCGGCGGCCGGGGGTCGTCACGGTCGGCCAGCCAGCCCTCGGGCAGCGCCACCGGACGCGGCGGGCTGGTCCGCCCGCGCGGCCCGCCGAGGACGGCGGTCGGGTACGGCTGCTCGGGGATGCCGGCGAGCAGCTCGGCGAGCTCGTCCAGGGAGCTGACCATCGCCAGCGAGCGCCGGACGTCCGACCCGACGGAGAAGCCCTTGAGGTACCAGGCGACGTGCTTGCGGAAGTCGGTGCAGCCGTGCAGCTCGCCCTGCTCCTCCGACAGCAGGGTGGCGTGCCGGTGCATCACGGCGGCGACCTCGCGCAGGGTCGGCAGCGCCCGCTGCGCCCGCCCGGCGAAGGCCGCCGCGAGGTCGCCGAACAGCCACGGGCGACCCAGGCAGCCCCGCCCGATGACGACGCCCGCGCAGCCGGTCTCGGCCACCATGCGCAGGGCGTCGTCGGCCTCCCAGATGTCGCCGTTGCCCAGCACCGGGATGTCGACGGTCTCCACCAGCCGGGCGATGGGCGCCCAGTCGGCGGTGCCGCTGTAGAGCTGGTCGGCGGTGCGCCCGTGCAGCGTGATCGCCGCGGCGCCCTCGTCCTGCGCGATGCGGCCGGCGTCGAGGTAGGTGACGTGGTCGGCGTCGATGCCGATGCGGGTCTTGACGGTGACCGGCACGTCGCGGGCGGCGGTGACCGCGGCCCGGACGATGTCGCGGAAGAGCACCCGCCGCCACGGCAGCGCCGACCCGCCGCCCTTGCGGGTCACCTTGGGCACGGGGCAGCCGAAGTTCAGGTCGACGTGCGCCGGGCGGGTGCCGGCCACGCCCTCGTCGACGAGCATCTCGACGGCGCGGCCCACGGTCGCGGGGTCGACGCCGTAGAGCTGGACGGAGAACGCGTCCTTCTCGTCGGGGGTGGCGCGCACCATCTGCAGCGTCTTCTCGTTGCGCTCCACCAGCGCCCGCGTGGTGATCATCTCGCAGACGTAGAGGCCGGCGCCGAACTCGCGGCACAGCGTGCGGAACGCCGGGTTGGTGATGCCGGCCATCGGCGCGAGCACCACCGCGGGGTCGACGGTGAGCGCGCCCAGGCGCAGCGGCGCGGTGGCCGTCGCCGGCTCGAGCGTGCTGGTCACGTCTCCCAGGGTAGGCGGCGGGCCGGGGTGTCCCACGCCACCGGTCGCGGCGCGGCACCGGCACGAGCGGGTGCGCTGCCGCCCGGTTCCGAGGGCGGGAACCGGGCGGCAGCGCACCCACTCAGGGCGGTCGGACCGCTCAGCAGACCGGCAGCTTGGCCTTGAGGTAGCTCTCCACCTGGCCGAGGGCGATCCGCTCCTGGCTCATCGAGTCCCGCTCGCGCACGGTCACCGCGTCGTCCTCGAGGGTGTCGAAGTCGACGGTGAGGCAGAACGGCGTCCCGATCTCGTCCTGGCGGCGGTAGCGGCGGCCGATCGCGCCGGCGTCGTCGAAGTCGACGTTCCAGCTCGCCCGCAGCGTCGCGGCGAGGTCGCGGGCCTTGGGCGAGAGGTCGGCGTTGCGCGACAGCGGCAGGACGGCGGCCTTCACCGGCGCCAGCCGCGGGTCCAGCCGCAGGACGGTGCGGGTGTCGACGCCGCCCTTGGCGTTGGGCGCCTCGTCCTCGGTGTAGGCCTCGATGAGGAAGGCCATGAGCGAGCGGGTGAGACCGGCCGCGGGCTCGATGACGTACGGCGTCCAGCGGGTGTTGGTGCCCTGGTCGAAGTAGGTGAGGTCGGCGCCGGAGTGCTCCGAGTGCGTCTTCAGGTCGAAGTCGGTGCGGTTGGCGATGCCCTCCAGCTCACCCCACTCCGAGCCCTGGAAACCGAAGCGGTACTCGATGTCGACGGTGCGCGTCGAGTAGTGGGAGAGCTTCTCCTTGGGGTGCTCGAAGTGCCGCAGGTTCTCCGGGGCGATGCCCAGGTCGGTGTACCAGCGGGTGCGCTCGTCGATCCAGTACTGGTGCCACTTCTCGTCGGTGCCGGGCTCGACGAAGAACTCCATCTCCATCTGCTCGAACTCGCGGGTGCGGAAGATGAAGTTGCCCGGGGTGATCTCGTTGCGGAAGGACTTGCCGATCTGCCCGATGCCGAACGGCGGCTTCTTGCGCGCGGCGCCCATGACGTTGGCGAAGTTCACGAAGATGCCCTGGGCGGTCTCCGGGCGCAGGTAGTGCAGGCCGGACTCGTCCTCCACCGGGCCGAGGTAGGTCTTGAGCATCATGTTGAAGTCGCGCGGCTCGGTCCACGCGCCCTTCGTGCCGCAGTTCGGGCAGGAGATGTCGGCCAGGCCGTTCTCCGGCAGCCGCCCCTTGCGCACCTCGAACTCCTCCTCGAGGTGGTCGGCGCGGAACCGCTTGTGGCAGCTCTGGCACTCGGTCAGCGGGTCGGTGAAGACGCCGACGTGACCGGAGGCCACCCACGTCTGGCGGGGCAGGATCACCGAGGAGTCCAGGCCGACGATGTCGTCCCGGCTCTGGACGACGGTGCGCCACCACTGCTTCTTGATGTTCTCCTTGAGCTCGACGCCCAGGGGCCCGTAGTCCCAGGCGGAGCGGGTGCCGCCGTAGATCTCGCCCGACGGGAACACGAAGCCCCGTCGCTTGCAGAGGTTGACCACCTTGTCGAGGCGGGCGGGGTCGTGCTTGGCGGTGCTGTCGCTCACGGCGAGAGGCTCCATCCGGCTGGCGGTCGGCGGGTTGACCCGTCCACGGTAGTTGCCGCCCTGCACCGCCCCGCGCGGCAGTGCTGCAGGGATGCTCGCGCTCTGCCCATCAGGGTGGGCAGAGCGCGAGCATCCGCGGAGCCCTCAGGCCTCGCGGCCGGCGTCCTCGCCCGGCAGGTAGACCCCGGGCTCGTCGATCGCGTGCACCCACACCGGCGCGCCGGCGATCTTCACCTCGGCGGCGGAGAGCGCGCGGCGGTAGGCACCGACGCCGTCCCAGCGGGTGACCAGGGCCCACAGCGCCGGGTCGTCGGCGCAGCGGCCGAGCTCCCCGTCGCGGAAGCCGGGGCGCGCGGCGAAGGCGGCCAGCAGGGCACCGACGTCAGCGGTCAGGGCGGCGCCGTCCCCCTCCGACACCTGCAGCCGGGTCACCGCGAACACCAGGACTCCCCTCGTCCGGACCGGAGCGCCGATGGTCGCAGACGGCGACCGGACCGCGGCCTGCCTCAGGCGCTGCCGAAGCGGCGCTGCCGCGACGCGTACTCCTCGCAGGCCGCCCACAGGTGCCGCCGGTCGAAGTCCGGCCACAGGGTGTCGAGGAAGACGAACTCCGCGTAGGCCGACTGCCACAGCAGGAAGTTGCTGGTGCGGTTCTCCCCCGAGCTGCGGACGAACAGGTCGACGTCGGTCATGTCCGGCTCGTCGAGGAACCGGGCGACGGTCTTCTCGTCGACCTTGTCCGGGTCCAGCCGGCCGGCGGCGGCCTCCCGGGCGATCGCCGCGGCGGCGTCGGCGATCTCCGCGCGTCCACCGTAGTTGACGCACATGGTCAGCGTCAGGACGTCGTTGTCCTGGGTGAGCTCCTCGGCGATCTCGAGCTCCTTGATGACGCTGCGCCACAGCCGGGGACGACGCCCGGCCCAGCGCACCCGCACGCCGAGCTCGTGCATCTCGTCGCGGCGGCGGCGGATCACGTCGCGGTTGAAGCCCATGAGGAAGCGGACCTCCTCCGGGCTGCGCCGCCAGTTCTCGGTGGAGAAGGCGTAGGCGCTGATCGCGGTGATGCCGAGCTCGATCGCGCCCTCGACGCAGTCGAACAGCGAGGACTCCCCCGCCTCGTGCCCGGCGGTGCGGGGCAGGCCCCGCTGTTTGGCCCACCGGCCGTTGCCGTCCATGACGATCGCGACGTGGCCGGGCACCTTGTCGGCCGGGATCTGCGGCGGCCGGGCCCCGGAGGGGTGCGGGTTCGGGGCCTTCACCTCACGCCTCACGCAGCAGACCCACTTCCCGGGGCGTCGACTCGGACCGGTCCACCAGCGGCAGGGAGCGCAGGCCCCGCTCCAGGTGCCACTGCAGCAGCGCGGCGACCAGGCCGCTGCCCTCCCGCCGGGTGGGGCCCTGGCTGGCCTCGGCGGCGTCCCAGTCGCCGGTCAGCAGCGCCTCGAGCAGCTCGATGGTGACCGGGTTGGGCATCGCCGAGCCGGCCGGGCGGCAGGGCGGGCAGACCGTGCCGCCGGCCGGCACCGAGAAGTGCCGGTGCGGCCCCTCCTCGCCGCAGCGGGCGCAGCCGGTCAGCGCCGGCTCCCACCCGGCCACCGACATGGCCCGCAGCAGGAAGGCGTCGAGCACCAGCCCGGCGGGGTGGGTGTGCTCGGCCAGCGACCGGAGCGCGCCGATGACGAGGAGGAACAGCCGCAGCGACGGCTCCTTCTCCTCCGCGGTCAGCCGGTCGGCGGTCTCGAGCACGGCGGTGCCGGCGGTGTAGGCGGAGTAGTTCCGGGCGATCGGCTGACCGTAGGACCGGATCGTCTCGGCCTGGCTGACGATGTCGAGGTTCCGGCCGGTGTAGAGCTGCAGGTCCACGTGGGTGAACGGCTCCAGCCGGGCACCGAACTTGCTCTTGGTGCGGCGCACGCCCTTGGCCACCGCGCGCACCTTGCCGTGCCGGCGGGTGAGCACCGTGACGATGCGGTCGGCCTCACCCAGCTTCTGGGTGCGCAGGACGACGCCCTCGTCGCGGTAGAGCGCCTTCGGCGTGGTGGACATCGGTCAGTACCCGAGCCGGTTGAGCTTCTTGGGGTCGTCCTGCCACTCGCCCAGCACCGTGACGTGCAGGTCCAGGTGCACCCGCGCGCCGAGCAGCGTCTCCATGCCCTGGCGGGCCTCGGTGCCGATCGCCTTGATGATCTCCCCGCCGCGGCCGAGCAGCATCGGCTTCTGGCTCGGGCGCTCGCAGTGCAGCAGCGCGTGCACCTCGACCAGCTCGCCGCCGGGCCGCCGGGGGTCCGGACGGCGGGTCATCTCCTCCACGGTGACGGCGAGGGAGTGCGGCACCTCCTGGCGCACCTTCTCCAGCGCGGCCTCGCGCACCAGCTCGGCGACCTGCCGCTCGACGTCCTCGTCGGTGGTCTGCTCCTCCGGGTACAGCGGCGGCCCCTCGGGCAGCAGCCCGACGAGGAGGTCCTCCAGCAGCTCGACCTGGTCGCCGGCCACCGCGCTCACCGGCACGACCTCGGCGGCCTCGACCAGCGCGCTGGCGGCCACGAGCTGCTCGGCGATCTGCTTCTTGCTCGCCGCGTCGGTCTTGGTGACCACCACGACGACCGGCGCCTTCACCTCGCGCAGCTGGCGGGCGATGAACCGGTCGCCGGTGCCGACGGGCTGGTCGGCCGGCACGCAGAACACGACGACGTCGACCTCGGACAGGGTGTCGCGGACGACGTCGTTGAGCCGGCGGCCGAGCAGGCTCTTGGGCTTGTGCAGGCCGGGGGTGTCGACCAGCACCAGCTGCCCACCCGGGCGGTGGACGACGCCGCGGATCGCGTGCCGGGTGGTCTGGGGGCGGTTGCTGACGATGCCGACCTTCTCGCCGACCAGCGCGTTGGTGAGCGTGGTCTTGCCGGCGTTGGGGCGGCCCACCAGACAGGCGAAGCCGCTGCGGTACGGCTGGTCCGGTGCGCTCACGCCGTCCAGTCTCCCACCGGGGCCCGACACCCCCGCACACCTCCGCCGGACACCCGCCGGGACCGGCCAGGGAGGATCGGGGCATGGCTGGTCGGAGGCGGCGGGAGCAGGACGAGACCCTGGCGGTGCGGGCGCTGCGGGAGCAGGAGCGGCACGCGGTCCAGGTCGCGGCGTACGGCTTCTTCCCCGCCCGCGGTCCCCGGCGGTCGGCCACGGTCACCCCGGCGCCGCTGCACTACTGGCAGTACGACCCGCCCCGGCCCTGGCTGCTGGTCACCGCGGCGCTGTTCGTCGCCGCCTGGCTGGCCCTGTTCGCCTGGACCGGCGGGACGTCGGCGGTGCTCGGCGAGCTGCCGCTGGCGCTGCTGCTGGGCCTCGCGGTGGTCGTGCTGTCCACGGCCCGGCTGACGGTCTCGGACTCCGGGCTCTCCTTCGACATCGCCGGGCTGCGGCGGACGTCGTCCCTGCACGTGGTGCCCCGCAGCCTGGTGCGGGAGGTCCGCCGCGGCGCCCCGCCCGCGGGCTGGCCCAAGGCGCGCTCGCGGGGCGGCTGGTGGCCCGGGCGGACGCGGGTCGCCGTCCGGCACCTGGCGACCGACGGCGAGAAGGCGTTCACCGTGTGGGTCCGCGACCCCGCGGCGTTCGCCGACGCCCTCGGGGTGCCGCTGCGGTGACCGGGGCGGGTGTGTCCGTGCGGATGGACCCGCTCGTCCGGCGACCCCCGGCCCCGTCCCGGGTCCCGCCCTGAGCCGGCGAAGGGTGGGGAGGACGGGGTCCTTTCTCAGACGGTGGCGCGGACGGCGCCGTCGGGGCCGGCCAGGAACACCGGCGCGGACGGCGTGAGGTCGCGCACCGCGGCCAGCCCCGCCTCCTCGACCGCGTCGGCGCCGGACACGATCGCGGCGGCCTCGAGCCCCTCGACCCCGCTGGACACCGCGGCGGCGACGGCGGCCTGCAGCGCCGACAGCGCCAGCGACGGCAGCGCGACCGAGGCGGCCACGTAGGTGCGGCCGTCGGTGTCACGCACGGCCGCTCCCTCGGGCGCGCCGGTGCGGCCGCGGGCCGAGCGGGCGAGGGTGACGAGCTTGGCGTCCTCGGGCTGCAGGTCGGTCACGACGGGTCAGCTTTCCACGGCCGCCGGCACGTCCGCCCGGGTGGCCCCCGCCTCCGGGGTGTCCCCGGTGTCGGGCTCGGTCGCGCGGCAGACCAGCAGGGTGTCGATCCGGTTCCGGCGGCCCCCGGTGCTCTCGGCGACCAGCCGCAGCCCGGCGACCTCCGCGGCCGACCCCTCGATCGGCACCAGGCCCAGCTCCCGGGCGAGCAGCCCGCCGACGGTCTCGACGTCGTCGTCCTCGGGCAGCTCGACGTCGAACAGCTCGGCGAGGTCGCCGACCGGCAGCCGGGCGGTGATCCGGACCGAGCCGTCGTCCAGGTGCTCGACCGGCGGCCGCTGCACGGCGTCGTGCTCGTCGGCGATCTCGCCGACGATCTCCTCGAGGATGTCCTCGATGGTGACCAGCCCGGCGAAGCCGCCGTACTCGTCGACCACGATCGCGATGTGGATGCGCTGGGCCTGCATGTCCCGGAGCAGCTCGTCGACCGGCTTGGACTCCGGCACGAACGTCGGCGGGCGCATGAGCTCCTCGACGCGCGGGCCGTTCTTCGGGTCGTGCACGCCCTGGGCCCGGCGGACGAGGTCCTTGAGGTAGACCACGCCGACCACGTCGTCGACGTTCTCGCCGATGACCGGCAGCCGGCTGAACCCGCTGCGCAGGGCCAGCGCGAGGGCCTGGCGGACGGTCTTGCTGCGCTCGATCCAGACGACGTCGGTGCGCGGCACCATGACCTCGCGGGCGATCGTGTCGCCCAGTTCGAAGACCGAGTGGATCATGTTCCGCTCGCCGGACTCGACGACGCCCCGTTCCTCGGCCATGTCGACCAGCTCGCGCAGCTCGACCTCGGAGGAGAACGGCCCGTCGCGGTAGCCGCGGCCGGGCGTGATCATGTTGCCGACGAGGATCAGCAGCGTCGCGACCGGTCCCAGCAGCCGCCCGAGCAGCCGGACGACGCCGGCGGTGCGCAGCGCGAAGCCGTACGCGTGCTGGCGTCCCAGCGTGCGCGGGCCGACACCGACCAGCACGTAGCTGACGACGGTCATGACGCCGGCCGCGGTGAGCACCGTCTGCCAGCCGCCGCCCCACATCCGGTACAGCACGACGGTGCCCACGACGGCGGCGACCATCTCGCAGGCGATCCGCAGCAGCAGGAGCAGGGAGACGTGCCGCGCCCGCTCGGTGACGACGTCCTCGAGGACCGCCGCCCGCTTGACCCCGTCGCGCCGCATCTCCTCGACGCGGGCGCGGGACACGCGCTGGAGGGCGGCGTCCATCGCGCCGAAGACGCCGGCGAGCGGGATGAGGCAGACGGCGATCACCAGGAGGGTGATCTCGCCGGAGCTCATCGGGGGCCCGGCCCCCCGTCGACGGCCTCACCGGTCATCGGCGCCCGCGGGGCCGAACGCCAGCCCTCGAGCAGGGAGGACTGCAGGCCGAACATCTCCTTCTCCTCCTCGGGCTCCATGTGGTCGTAGCCGAGCAGGTGCAGCACGCCGTGCGTGGCGAGCAGGAGGAGCTCGTCGTCCATCGTGTGCCCGGCCGCGCGGGCCTGGCGGATGGCGACCGACGGGCACAGCACCACGTCGCCGAGCAGCGCCGGGCCCGCTTCGGGCTCGTCGGGACGGCCGGTGTCCAGCTCGTCCATGGGGAAGGCGAGGACGTCGGTCGGGCCCTTCTCCCCCATCCAGCGCTCGTGCAGCGTGCTCATGTAGTCCGGGTCGACGCACAGCACCGACAGCTCGGCCATGGGGTTGACCCCCATCTCGGAGAGCACGTAGGTGCAGACCGCGGCGAGCGAGGACTCGTCGACGGCGATCTCGGACTCGTTGGCGACCTCGACGGGCACGGCGATCAGCTCCCCTGGCGGCGCGGCCGCGTGGGGCGCACCGGCGCCTGGCCGGTGGCCGGGCGGCTCTGCTGGTGGGCGGCGTCCCAGCGCTCGTAGGCGTCGACGATGTCGCCGACCAGGCGGTGGCGGACGACGTCGGAGCTGGTGAGGTTGGCGAAGTGGACGTCCTCGATGCCGTCGAGGATCTCGCGGACGATCTTCAGTCCGCTCTGCGCGCCGCCGGGCAGGTCCACCTGGGTGACGTCGCCGGTGACGACGATCTTGGAACCGAAGCCGAGCCGGGTGAGGAACATCTTCATCTGCTCGGCGGTGGTGTTCTGCGCCTCGTCGAGGATGACGAACGCGTCGTTGAGCGTGCGCCCGCGCATGTAGGCCAGCGGGGCGACCTCGATCGTGCCCGACTGCATCAGCCGCGGGATCGACTCCGGGTCGACCATGTCGTGCAGCGCGTCGTAGAGCGGCCGCAGGTAGGGGTCGATCTTCTCCGACAGGGTGCCGGGCAGGTAGCCCAGCCGCTCCCCGGCCTCGACCGCGGGGCGGGTGAGGATGATCCGGTTGACCTGTTTGGTCTGCAGCGCCTGCACGGCCTTGGCCATGGCCAGGTAGGTCTTGCCGGTGCCGGCCGGGCCGATGCCGAAGACGACGGTGTGCGCGTCGATCGCGTCCACGTAGCGCTTCTGGTTCAGCGTCTTGGGCCGGATCGTGCGCCCGCGGCGGCTGATGATGTCCAGGCTGAGCACGTCGGCCGGGCGCTCGGCGCCACCGGCGCGCAGCATGCCGATGACCCGGCGCACCGAGTCCGGCCGCAGCGTCTGACCGGTGCCGAGCAGCGCGATCAGCTCGTCGAAGACGGCTACGGCGAAGGCGTTGTCGGCCGGCTGGCCGGTCACGGCGATCTCGTTGCCGCGCACGTGGACGTCGGTGTCGACCTCGTCCTCGACCAGCCGGAGCAGCTCGTCGGCGGACCCCAGCAGGGCGACCATGGGAACGGAGTCGGGGACGGTGATCGTCGTCCGCACCGCCGCGGGGACGCCCGCGAGGCCGGTGGCGGACTGGGCGGGCGTACCGAGATGGCCGTCCGCCGCTGCGGCCTGTGCCGAGGCCTCACGGGACGTGAGGGCGCCGGGCACGGGGACGTTCGGGGAGGAGTCGGGCAAGAACCCTCGACCCTGCCTTCCTGCGGGAGGGGGTGCGGACGCGTCGAGTCTACCCGCGCGGCACCCCCCGAACCGCCGTCCGAGGCGCAGGTCACCGGCCCGAGTAGGTGGCCTTCCCCGGTCCGTCGGCGAGGAAGGAGCGCACCGCACCGCGCAGGTCCTCGGTACCGAACAGCGGCCCGGAGACCTCGGGGACCAGGTCGTCGGCGGCGCGCGCGCCCTGCCGGACGGCGGTGGCCACCAGCGTCTTGGTGGCCGCGTGCGCGACCGTCGGGCCCGAGGCGACCAGCCGGGCGTACGCGCGGGCGGCCTCGGCGAACCCGTCGTCGGGGAGCACGCGGTTGACCACGCCCCACCGTTCGAGCACCGCGGCCGGGTAGCGCTCGCCGGTGAAGACCAGCTCCTTGGCGCGGGCCGGCCCGGCGCGCTCGGCCAGCCGCTGCGGCCCGCCCATCGACGGGGTCAGCCCGACGACGATCTCGACCAGCCCGAACGACGCGCGCTCCGCGGCGAGGAGCACGTCGCAGGCCAGCGCCAGCTCGAAGGCGGCGGTGAGGGTGAGCCCGTGCGCGGCGAACACCGTCGGCACCGGGAGGTCCTCGAACGCCTGGGCCACCCGCAGGAGGCGGCGCCAGAGCTCGGCGCCCCGCTCGGTGGGCTCCGGCCCCTCGGCGATGTCGCGGAAGAAGGTCACGTCGACGCCGCCGGAGACGACCTTGCCGCGGGCCTCGACGAGCACCGCGCGGGCCCGGCCGGGGTCGCCCGGGCCGGTGAGGGTGGCCAGCTCGCCGGCGACCCGCTCGACCGCGTCGAAGACCGGGGCGTCGAAGAGGTTCAGCGGCGGGTTGTCCAGGACGACGACCGCGACGTCGCCGTCCCGCTCGATGCGCACGGGCTCGGTCATGGCGCCACCCTGTCGCCGCCGGACCGGCGCGGCCACTCAGGGGGACGGCGCGGCCCGGCGGCTCGTCAGCCGGGCGGCCAGTTCATGTGCCGGCCGCCCAGCACGTGCAGGTGCACGTGGTGCACCGTCTGCCCGGCCGCCGGGCCGGTGTTGGTGACCACCCGGTAGCCGGGCTCGACGTCGTACTCGGTGGCCAGCCCCTCCTGCACCGCCACCGCGTGCGCGGCCCCGACGACCGCGGCCAGCAGGCCGGGATCGGCCGCGGCCAGCGCCGCCGCGGTCGGGTGGTGGTCCTTGGGGATCACGAGCACGTGCGTCGGCGCCTGCGGGTTGATGTCACGGAAGGCGAGCGTCCGGTCGGTCTCGTGCACGACCGTGGCCGGGACCTCGCCGGTGACCATGCGGCAGAAGAGGCATTCCACCTCCCGGACCTTAGGCGGCGGGGCACCAGCCGGGTGGGTGAGGATGACCGCGTCCCCGTCCCCACCTGGAGGTGTCCCGTGCCCGTCCCCCACCCCTGCTCGAGGACGTAGTGGGCGCCCGTCGCGTCGCCCGGTCGGGTGTCCTCGAGTCCCAGTCCGTCCTCCCCCCGCTCTCCCGCCGCTCCCTGCTGGCCGGCGCCGGCGTCGCCCTCGCCGCCGCGATCCCCGGCTGCGGCCGCTCCTCGCCGGTCGCGGCGTCCACCACGGACCCGGCCGGCCCCCTGCGCATCGGCGCCATCCCCGACCAGGACCCCGAGGTCCTCCAGCGCCTGTACGCCACCGTCGCCGACTCCGTGTCGGCCGCGCTGGACCTCGACGTGGAGTACCGCCCGGTCACCGACTACGGCGCGGCGGTCTCCCTCTTCCGCACCGGCGACCTCGACCTGGTCTGGTTCGGCGGGCTCACCGGCGTCCAGGCCCGGCTGCAGACCCCCGGCGCCGAGCCGGTCGCCCAGCGCGACATCGACGAGCGCTTCACCTCGGTGTTCGTCGTCAACGCCGGCACCGGGCTGGCCCCGTCGGACGACCTCCCCGCCCTGGCGCCGCTGCGGTTCACCTACGGCAGCGAGACCTCGACCTCCGGGCGGCTCATGCCGGCGTACTTCCTGCGCGAGGCCGGCGTCGACCCGCAGGGCTTCCCGGGCGGGCCCGGCTTCTCCGGCTCGCACGACGCCACCCTCGAGCTGGTCGCCTCGGGCAGCTACCAGGCCGGCGTGCTCAACGAGCAGGTCTGGGCGTCGCGGTCGCAGGAGGGCGCCGTCGACCCGGCCGTCGTCCTGTACACCGAGACGGCGCCGTACCACGACTACCACTGGCTGCTCGGCCCGCGGGTCGCCGAGCGGCTCGGCGCCGACGACCTCCGCGACCGGCTGACCGGTTACTTCACCGGTCTGTCGGCCGCCGACCCGGCCGACGCCGAGGTGCTGGAGCTGTTCGGCGCGGGCTCCTTCCTCCCGACCGAGGCCGCGAACTACGACCAGATCGAGGAGATCGGCCGCGACCTGGGGCTGGTCAGCTGACCGCCGTCCTGCGGCTCTCCGGCGTCGAGGTGCGGTACGGCGGGACGACGGCGCTGGCCGGGGTCGACCTCACGGTCGGCCCCGGCGAGCGGGTCGCCCTCGTCGGCGCCTCCGGCGCGGGGAAGTCGACGCTGCTGGGGCTGGCCAACGGGTCGGTGGCGCCGACGGCCGGCGAGGTCCGCGTGCTGGACGCCGACCCCGCCGCGCCCTCCGGCCGGCGGCTGCGTGCCCGGATCGGCACCGTGCACCAGCACCTGGAGCTGGTCGGGTCGCTGCGGGTGGTGCACAACGTCAACGCCGGGCGGCTGGGCCACTGGTCGGCGGCCCGGGCGGCGTGGTCGCTGCTGCGGCCGCAGGGCGTCGCCGACGTCGTGGCCGCGCTGGAGCGGGTGGGCCTGGCCGACCGCCTCTTCGAGCGCACCGACCGGCTCTCCGGCGGGCAGCGGCAGCGGGTGGCGATCGCCCGGCTGCTCGTGCAGCAGCCCGACATCGTCCTCGCCGACGAGCCGGCGTCCGCCCTCGACCCGGTGCTGGCCGACCAGGCACTGGCGCTCCTCGGCGAGCTGGCCCGGGCCCGCGGCGGCGCGCTGGTCGCCTCCTTGCACGACCCGGGGCTGGTGCTGCGGCACTGCGACCGGGTGGTGGGCCTGGCCGGCGGGCGGGTGGTCCTCGACCGGCCCACGGCGGCGCTCGGCCCCGCCGACCTCGCCGGCCTGTACGGCGCGCCGGCATGACGACCCTGCTCGACCGTCCGGTGCGGCCCGCCGTCCCCCGGTTGCGGCGGGACCGCCGGCGCTGGGCCTGGGCGCTCGGCTCGGCCGCGGTGCTGCTGTGGTCGCTGGCCGGCGCGGGGCTGTTCACCGGGGAGGTGGTCAACCCCGGCGGCGTGGCGCAGTTCGGCCGGTTCGCCGCGGCCGCCCTCTCCCCAGCCCTGGACGCGGAGTTCCTCGCCGTCCTGGCCACGTCGGCGCTGATCACCATCGCCTACGCCGCGCTGGGCACCGCGCTCGCGCTGGTCCTCGGCGCGGCCGGTGCGGTGCTCGTCTCCCGCACCACCTGGGGACGGCGCCGGCTGGGCTGGGCGCTGTCCCGCGGCGTCCTCGCCGTGCCCCGCGGCCTGCACGAGGCGGTGTGGGGCCTGCTCCTCGTCAACGTGCTGGGTCTGGACCCGTGGGTCGGCATCCTCGCGATCGGCATCCCCTACGGCGCGGTCACCGCCAAGGTCTTCGCCGACCTGGTCGACGAGGTGCCCCGCGGCGGCTGGTCCACCCTCCTGGCCGCGGGCGCCGGGCGGGCGTCGGCCGCGCTGTACGGGCTGCTGCCGCCGGCCGCGGGCGGGCTGCTCTCGTACTCCTTCTACCGGCTGGAGTGCGCGGTCCGCTCCGCCGTCGTCCTCGGCATGGTGGGCGCGGGTGGGCTGGGCTACCAGCTGACGCTGTCGTTCGCGTCCCTGCGGTGGGAGCAGGTGTGGTCCTGCGTCTACGCCCTGTCGCTGCTGTGCCTGGCCGCCGACGTCGCCGGGCGGGCGGTGCGGCGCCGGCTGGCCGCGCCGGCACCCGGCCCGCACCGGGACCCGCTGCTGACCGGCGCGGTCGCCGGCACGCTCCTGCTGGTCACCTGGTCGTGGTGGTACCTGGCCGTGTCGCCGGCGACGCTGGTGTCGGCGCGCACCGGCGAGCAGCTGGCGTACGTCCTCGGCGCGGCCTGGCCGCCGACGACCGACAGCGCGCTGCTGCAGACGGTCGCGGCGCTCGCCGTGGACACGGTGCAGATGTCGGTGATCGCCATCGCCGTCGCGACGCTCGGGGCGGTGCTGCTGGCGGGGGTGGCGGCCCGCCCGCGCCGCCGGCCGTCCCCGGTGCGGTGGGCCGCCGGCGCCGCCGTCCGGATCGGGCTGCTGCTCCTGCGGGCCGTGCCACCGCCGGTCTGGGCACTGGTGCTGCTGTTCGTGCTGCTCCCCGGGGTGCTGCCGGGTGCGCTGGCGCTGGGCGTCTACACCCTCGGCGTCCTGGGCCGGCTCGCCGCGGAGGCCACCGAGGAGCTCGACCCGCGGCCGCGGGCGGCCCTGGCGGCGCTCGGTGCGCGGCCGGTCGAGGCGTGGCTGTACGGGGTGCTGCCCGGCGCGGCGGGCCCGGTGCTGGCCTATGCCCTGTACCGGTGGGAGGTCGTCATCCGCGACACCGTGCTGGTCGGCCTGCTGGGTGCCGGCGGGCTGGGTGCGCTGCTGGCCTCGGAGGTGGCCACGTTCGACTGGGCCGCGGTCACCACCGTGCTCGCCGCGGTCGTCGTCCTGACCTTCCTGGTCGACCTGGTGAGCGACCGCGCCCGGCACGCGCTGCGCTGACCGCCGTCCCGTCGGCTGCCACGGAGGACACCTCGTGGTCTCCTGCCCCACGGTGTAGCGCGCGGTGGGCGACCACATGGTGCGGGAGGCGCCCCGCGGAGCTCAGGCCCAGCGGGTGCGGACCGACAGCGCCGCGAGCGTGGCCGCGCCCGCGGTGGAGGTGCGCAGCACCTCGGGGCCGAGCCGCACCGGCCGGGCGCCGGCGGCGCTGAGCGCGACGACCTCGCCGTCGGTGAGCCCGCCCTCCGGGCCGACGATGACCGCGATCGTGCCCTCGGCGGGCAGGTCGACCCGCGACAGCGGGTGCCGGGCCTGCTCGTGCAGCACCAGCGAGAGGTCGGCGTCGGCCAGGGCGCCGCACACCTGCCGGGTCGTCATGACGTCGGTGACCTCGGGGACCCGCGGACGCCGGGACTGCTTGCTCGCCGCCCGCGCCGCAGCCCGCCACTTCGCCACGCCCTTGGCCGCGCGGTCCGCCCGCCAGCGGGTCACGCAGCGGGCGGCCGCCCAGGGGACGATCCGGTCGACGCCGAGCTCGGTGGCCAGCTCCACGGCCAGCGTCCCGCGCTCGCCCTTGGGCAGCGCCTGCACGAGCACCAACTGCAGCGCCGGCGGGGGCACCTCGTGCCGCGCCGACACCCGCACCCGCAGGCCCTCGGGCCCGGCGGCGGTGACCTCGCCGTCGACGACGGTGCCGCGGCCGTCCCCGACCCGCACCGACTCACCCGGCGTCAACCGCAGGACGTCGACGGCGTGCCGGCCCTCGGCGCCGTCGACCAGCACCTCCGCGGCGTCGGGCAGCTCGTCGAGCAGGAACAGCGGGCTGCCGTCGAGCTCGGGCACGCGGTCGTCGGTCGCGACCGTCACGAGACCTCCTCGCTGGCGCTCGTCGATCTCGTTCCGGGACGTGCTGTGCCCACTCGTGAGCTCGCGAGCTCGCTCACTTCAGCGCGTCCCGCAGTTTGGAGAACAGCCCACCCTGCCCCTCGGACGACGACGCCGGCCGGTCCTCCCCGCGCAGCGCCGCCAGCTCACGCAGCAGCTTCTCCTGCTCGGCGTCCAGGCGGGTCGGCGTCTCGACCTCGACGTGCACCATGAGGTTGCCGCGCCCGGTGGCCCGCAGCCGCGGGGCACCCTTGGCGCGGAGGGTGAGCACGCTGCCGGACTGCGTGCCGGGCCGGATGTCGACCTCCTCCTCGCCGTCGAGGGTCTCCAGCGTGAGGGTGGTGCCCAGGGCCGCGGCGGTCATCGGCAGGGTGACCCGGCAGTGCAGGTCCTCCCCGTCGCGGGTGAACACCGCGTGCGGGCGCTCGACGATCTCCACGTACAGGTCGCCGGCCGGACCGCCGCCGGGGCCGACCTCGCCGTGGCCGGTGAGCCGGATCCGCATGCCGTCCTCGACGCCGGCCGGGACCTTCACCGGGATGGTGCGCCGCGCGCGGACCCGACCGTCGCCGCCGCACTTGGGGCACGGCTCGGGGATGACCTGGCCGGTGCCGGCGCAGGTCGGGCAGGTGCGGGTGGAGACGACCTGGCCGAGGAAGGAGCGCTGCACGCTCTGCACCTCGCCGCGGCCCGAGCAGGTGGTGCAGGTGGTCGGGTGGGTGCCGGGCGCGGTGCCGGCCCCGGTGCAGGAGTCACAGAGGACGGCGGTGTCGACGGTGATGTCCCGGGTGGTGCCGAACACCGTCTCGTCGAGGTCCAGCTCGACCCGGATGAGGGCGTCGCCCCCGGCGCGCACCCGGCTGCGCGGGCCCCGCGACGACCCGCCGCCACCGAAGAAGGCGTCCATGATGTCGCCGAGGCCACCGAAGCCGGCCCCGCCGAAGGGGTTGCCCGCACCGGCGCCCGCGCCGTTGTCGAAGGGGTCACCGCCGAGGTCGACGATCCGGCGCTTCTCCGGGTCGGTCAGCGCCTGGTAGGCGCGGCTGACCTCCTGGAAACGCTCCTTGGCCCCCGGGTCGGGGTTGACGTCGGGGTGGAGGTCACGGGCCAGCCGGCGGTAGGCCTTCTTGATCTCGTTGTCGGAGGCCCCGCGGGTCAGCCCCAGGACGCCGTAGTAGTCGGTTGCCATCGAGAAGTCTCAGCCTCAGCTCTCGGCCAGGATCTGGCCGACGTAGCGGGCCACGGCGCGAACCGCGGCCATGTTCGTTGGGTAGTCCATCCGGGTGGGGCCGACGATGCCCAGGCCGCCGAGCGCGCGGTCGGCCGAGCCGTAGCCCACGGAGACCACCGACGCCCCGGTGAGGGCCTCGTGCGCGTTCTCCTCGCCGATGCGCACGAGCACCGCGCCGCCGGTGTCCACCTCACTGATCAACCGCAGGACGACCACCTGTTCTTCCAGGGCCTCCAGCAGCGGGCGCAGGCTGCCCGGGAAGTCGACCGCGGCGCGTGCCAGGTTCGCCGTCCCGCCGATCACCAGGCGGTCCTCCCCCGGCTCGACCAGCGTCTCGACCAGGGCCGCGCTGACCGACGCGACCAGCGGGCGCAGGTGCGGCGGCGCGGTGTCGAGCAGGTCGGGCACCTTGCCGCCGGCGTCGGCCAGCTTCGCCCCGCTGAAGGCGGAGTTCAGCAGCGCCCGCAGCTCGGCGACGTCGTCGTGGGCGACGTCGACCGGGCACTCGATCAGCCGCTGCTCGACCCGGCCGGTGTCGGTGATCAGCACCAGCAGCAGCCGGGAGCTGGCCACCTGCACCACCTCCAGGTGGCGCACCGCGCTGCGCGCCAGCGTCGGGTACTGGACGACGGCGACCTGGTGGGTCAGCTGCGCGAGCAGCCGCACCGTCCGATTGAGGACGTCGTGCAGGTCGAGGGCCCCGTCGAGGAAGCGCTCGATCGCCCGGCGCTCGGCCATCGACAGCGGCTTGACCGCCGACAGCCGGTCGACGAACAGCCGGTAGCCCTTGTCGGTGGGCACCCGGCCGGCGCTGGTGTGCGGCTGGGTGATGTAGCCCTGCTCCTCGAGCACGGCCATGTCGTTGCGGATGGTGGCCGGCGAGACGCCCAGGTCGTGCCGCTCGGCGAGCGCCTTGCTGCCCACCGGGTCGTTGGTCGAGACGAAGTCCTGGACGATGGCCCGCAGCACCTGCAGGCGGCGTTCGTCGTGCGCCACGGTGACACCTCCCCGTACCGGTCGACGCGTCGTACGACACCCTCGCGGAGGCACCTCGGGCGCTGCCGGCACCTGACACTCGGACGGCTGGCACTCGCGCGGACAGAGTGCCAGACGAGCATACTTCAAGGACCCCGTCCTCCTCACCGCTCGCAAGCTCGCGGCGAGCTTCTGGACGGGGCCGCCGGGTCGCGACGCGGGGGTCGATAGGCTCGACGGGCCGGCGTCCGCGCCGGCACGCGCAGAGCGGAGGTCGGTGCCCTGATCTTCAAAGCGGTCCGGAACGGCCGGCCCTATCCCGACCACGGTCTGTCGACGCGGGACTGGGCGATGATCCCGCCGCGGCAGATCCGGCTCGACACCCTCGTGACCACCAAGAGCGAGCTGGCGCTGGACACGCTGCTGGCCGACGACTCCACGTTCTACGGCGACCTGTTCCCGCACGCCGTCCAGTGGCAGGGCGAGCTCTACCTCGAGGACGGCCTGCACCGGGCGCTGCGGGCGGCGCTGCAGCAGCGCAACGTCATCCACGTGCGCGTCCTCGACCTCGACGCGCTGATGCCGTCACAGGTCGCCGGCCCCACCACCGCCGCGATCCAGGTCCAGCCGCCGGTCCCCGAGCGCCCCCGGGAGTAACACGGCCTCTCCTGCTCCCCTCGGGCCCCGTCCAGAGGCTCGCCCCGAGCCTGCGAGGGGTGAGGAGGACGGGGTCCTTCTACAGCCAGCCCTTCTCCTCCGCGACCCGGGCGGCCTCCACCCGGGTGCGGGCGCCGGTCTTGCCGATCGCCGAGGACAGGTAGTTGCGGACCGTCCCCTCGGAGAGGAACAGCCGGCGGGCGATGTCGGCGACCGTCGCGCCGTCGGCGGCCGCACGCAGGACGTCGGCCTCCCGGCCCGACAGCGGCGTCGCGCCCAGCGCCAGCGCGGCCGCGGCGAGGTCGCGGTCGATGACCCGCTCGCCCGCCACCACCGCCCGGATGGCGCGGGCCAGCTCGGCGACGGGGGCGTCCTTGACGAGGAACCCGGCGGCGCCGACCTCCATGGCCCGGCGCAGGAACCCGGGTCGGCCGAAGGTGGTGAGGACGACGGCCCGGCAGTCGGGCACCGCGTCCGCCAGCGCGCGGGCCGCCTCGATGCCGTCGCACCCGGGCATCTCGATGTCGAGCAGCGCGACGTCCGGCCGGTGCTCGCGGGCGGCGTCGACCACCAGGTCGCCGCGGCCGACCTCGGCCACGACCTCGATGTCCTCCTCCAGGTCCAGCAGCGCCCGCAGCGCCCCGCGGACCATCGTCTGGTCCTCGGCGACGAGCACCCGGATCACGCCGCGCCCACCCGCGCCGCGGCCGACACCCGCGCGCACAGCCGGAAGCCGCCCGCGGGGACGGGGCCGGCCTCCAGCCGGCCACCGAGCTGCGCCAGCCGCTCCTCCAGGCCGGCCAGGCCGGCACCGCTCCCGGCGGCCTCCCCGGCCGGACCGCGACCGTCGTCGGCGACCGTCAGCGCGACCTCCCCGTCGGTGACGGCGACGCCGACGGTCACCGTGCGCGCGCCGCTGTGCCGCAGCACGTTCGTGGTCGCCTCCCGGACCACCCAGCCGAGGACGGCGTCCACAGGCCCGGGCAGCGGGGGCGTCCCGGACGGCGTCCTCAGGGTGATGCCCGCGGCCGACAGCGCGGCCCGGGCCTCGGCGAGGGCGAGGGACAGGCCGACCTGGCGGTACCCGCTGACCGCCTCCCGCACCTCGGCCAGCGCCCGCCGGGCCGCGGTCTCCACGTCGGCCATCTCCGCGCGCGCCCGCGCCGGGTCCCGCTCGGCCAGCCGGCCGGCGAGCTCGCTCTTGAGCGCGATCAGCGACAGGCTGTGGCCGAGGAGGTCGTGCAGGTCGCGGGCGAAGCGCAGCCGCTCCTCGGCGACGGCCGAGCGCGCCAGCTCGTCGCGGGCCTCGACCAGCTCGGCGTTGACCGAGACCAGGTACCGGGTGCCCCGCAGCGCGAAGGCGGTGAGCACGCAGATCACCGGCAGGATCAACAGCTCGCCGAGCATGTCGTGGGCGGCGAGCACCGAGGCGCACACCGCTGCCGCCCCGCCGATCGCCGGCCACACGAACCGCTCGGGCAGCGCCGCGGCCGAGGCCGCCGACACGTAGATCATCAGCCCCGCCCAGGACGGCCCCAGCCAGACCGCCAGGGCCACCCCGAGGACGGCGACGACGAGCAGCTCCCGCCACGGCCAGGGGCGGTCCCCGCGGCCGAACGTCCGGCTGAACACGACGAGGTAGGCGGCGGTGAACGCCAGCAGCCCCGCCACCGCCACCACCCGGACGCCGACCGGGTGGTGGGTGGTGAACAGGTCGGCGAGCGGGAACACCTGGAACAGCAGCCAGGGCACCGCCCAGCCCATCCGCTGCCACGGGGTGCGGGGGTCCACGACCGTGGACGCTAACCCGCTCAGCCGGCGACGGCGTGCAGCGGACGACGCCGTGCGACCGTCGTGGCCAGGACGGCGAACCCGGCGGTGAACCCGGCCACCGCCAGCACCGTGGTCGGCGACGGCGCACCGAGGGCGACGACGTCGCGGCCCAGCTGCGCGTACCAGTACGAGGGCAGCGTGGAGGCCAGCGCGCGGAGGGACTCGGGGAACACCTGCACCGGCACCCACAGCCCGCCGAGCGCGGCCAGCACCACGCCGAGGATGCCGATCGCGCCGCCGGCGGCCTTCTCGTCGAGGGCGTGGCCGACCAGCAGGCCCAGCGCGACGAACGCCCCGGAGCCCAGCCAGAGCACGGCCACCAGCCCGACCCAGGTCAGCGGGGCCAGCTCGACGCCGTTGACCAGGCCACCGACCAGCGCGACGACGAGCAGGCTCGGCAGCGTCAGCAGCATCCCGACGACCACGTCGACGGTGACGACCGACGACGTCGGCACGGGCGTCACCCGCAGCTGCCGCAGCCACCCCGACGCCCGGTCGAAGGAGATCCGGATGGTCGCGCCGAGCGCGGCGCCCAGGGCCCCGTAGGCCATCATCGAGACCATCGACGTGGTGGCGTACGCCTGGTACTCCGCCCCGCTGCCGGCCTGGGCGCCGAAGATCTTCGTGAAGAAGACGGTGAACAGCGCCGGCAGCAGCACGGTGAAGAAGAGGAACTGCCGGTTGCGGCCGACGCGGCGCAGCTGGAAGGCGAGCAGGGTGCTCATCGGTCGGCTCCGATCGGGGTCGCGGCGGGCTGGGCGCCGGTGAGGGAGAGGACGGCCTCCTCGAGGCTCGCGCCGCGGACCTCCAGGTCCGGCAGCCGCCCGCCGCCGGCCAGCAGGGCCAGCAGGGTGGCCTCGGCGTCGTCGGTGCTGAGGCTGACCCGGTCGCCCTGCCGGGTCGCGGCGGTGACGCCGGGCAGGCCGTCGAGGCGGGCGCCCTCCGGTGGGGTGAAGGTGATCGTGCGGCCGGTGATCCCGGCCTTGACCTCCGCTGCGGTGCCGTCGGCGACGACCCGCCCGCCCGCGACCACGACCACGCGGTCGGCGACGGCGTCGGCCTCCTCGAGGTGGTGGGTGGCGAAGACGACGGTGGTGCCGCGGTCTGCCAGCCCGCGCATCGTCGTCCAGAAGGCGCGGCGGCCCTCGACGTCCATGGCGGAGGTGGGCTCGTCGAGCAGCAGCAGCGGCGGCTGCCCGGCCAGCGCGAGGGCCAGCAGCACCCGCTGGCGCTGCCCCCCGGAGAGCGCCTCGACGGGCCGGTCGAGCAGTCCGTCGATGCCCGCGGTGACCGCGAGGTCGGCCAGCGGCCAGGGGCGCGGGTAGCTGTTGCGGACCAGTCCGAGCACCTCGCCGACGCGGGTCTCGCCCGGCAGCCCGCCGTGCTGCAGCATCGCGCCGACGCAGCCGGCCCGGATCGCGGCGGCCGGCGGCCGGCCGAGCACGCGGACGGTCCCGGTCGAGGGCACCAGCCCCAGGACGGCGTTGACGACGGTGGACTTCCCCGCGCCGTTGGGCCCGAGCAACGCGACGGTCTCCCCGGCGCGCAGCTGCAGGTCCAGGCCGGAGACGGCGGCCGTGCCGCCGTAGCGGACGGTCAGGTCGCGGATGTCGAGGGCGGTCTCTCCAGGCACCCGACCAGGCTGCTGGGGTCGGCGTCCGGGCAGTAGTGCGGGACGTCGGGACCCCGGCCTGACAGATGTCAGACCGGGGTCGCGCCCGTCAGGACAGCGGGTCGGACGGCGTCAGCGGCGCTGCGAGCAGGCCACGCACCCGGTGGCGAAGGGCCGCAGCTCCAGCCGCTCCTCGGGGATGGCGGTGCCGCAGTGCACGCACCGGCCGTAGGTGCCGGCCGCGATGCGACCGAGGGCGGCGTCGATGTCCTCGATGGTGCGCTGCAGGCTC
Organism: Geodermatophilus sp. SYSU D00705; assembly: GCF_054050135.1. Lineage (NCBI taxonomy): Bacteria > Bacillati > Actinomycetota > Actinomycetes > Geodermatophilales > Geodermatophilaceae > Geodermatophilus > Geodermatophilus sp. SYSU D00705. Next base: position 93,447 of record NZ_JBJGYT010000006.1, read on the forward strand.
GCGGCGCGGGAGACCGCGACGTCGTCGGGCAGCGACTGCACGGTGTCGGCCAGCGCGAGCTCGCGCTCCTTGACGCACTCGGCGCGCTGCGATTCCAGGCGCACCCGGAAGTGCTCCCACCGCGGGTCGCCGGTGGCGGGCACGGGGGCGGGGGCGGTGCTGGTCATGGGAACTCCTCGGGCAACACGGGGAGACGCGGTCACCGGTGCGGTGCGCGTCAGGACGGGCCGTTGCGACTCCACGGACGGAGTCAGGAGGAGCGCGGCGGAGCCCTGTCCTGGCTGCGGCGGAGGACGTCGAGACCTCGCAACCCGCGGGCGCGGCGGTTCATCGCCAAGGCCAGCAGCATGCCGCCGGAGAGCTGCATCGGCGGGACGGCGGATCGGAGGCGTCCGAGGGCGTGCGGGGACGTGCGTGTGACCACTGCTGACCACCCCCTGGACCGATCCGGCGCCGTTGCCGGAACGGGCACCATAGCCCGCGAGGGGGACCAAGCGGAACTAGTCCGTCAGCTCCCGGACGACGGCGTCGGCGAGCAGCCGCCCGCAGTCGGTGAGGACGGCGCGGCCACCGGCGTGCGCGGCCGCGTCGAGCAGCCCCCGGGCGACGGCGCCGGCGGCGCGGTCCCGGCCGGCGTCGGACAGCGCGGTGAGCGTCAGCCCCTCCCGCAGCCGCAGGCCGAGCATGATCGTCTCCAGCGCCCGGTCGTCGTCGTCCAGGAGCTCGGAGTCCTGCGCCGGGCTGTCGCCCTGCAGCAGCCGCCCGGCGTACGCGGCCGGATGTTTGACGTTCCACCAGCGCAACCCGCCGACGTGGCTGTGCGCGCCCGGGCCCACGCCCCACCAGTTGGCGTTGGCCCAGTACAGCTCGTTGTGCCGGCACCGGGCGGCGTCGCCGGTGGCCCAGTTGGACACCTCGTACCAGTCGAACCCGGCGCCGCGGAGGGTGGCGTCGGCCTGCTCGTAGCGGTCGGCCAAGACGTCGTCGTCGGGCATGGGCAGCTCGCCGCGGCTGATCCGGCGGGCCAGCCGGGTGCCCTCCTCGACGATGAGGGCGTAGGCGCTGACGTGGTCGACCGGGGCCGCGAGGACGGCGTCGAGCGAGGCGGCCCAGTCGGCGTCGGTCTCGCCCGGCGTGCCGTAGATGAGGTCGAGGTTGACGTGCTCGAAGCCGGCGGCCCGGGCCTCGCGCGCCGCCTCCACGGCCCGGCCGGGGGTGTGCCGGCGGTCGAGGACGGCGAGCACGTGCTCGGCAGCGGACTGCATGCCGAGGCTCACGCGGGTGAAGCCGGCCTCCCGCAGGCGGGCCAGGCTCTCCGGCGACACGGTCTCCGGGTTGGCCTCGGTGGTCACCTCGACGTCGTCGGCCACCGGGAAGAGCTCCCGGACGGCGGCCAGGACGGCGGCGAGGTCGTCGGCGGCCAGCAGCGTGGGCGTGCCCCCACCGACGAAGACCGTGGAGACCGTCGGCAGGTCGGAGCGCAGGGTGGCGGCGGCCAGCCGCAGCTCGGCGATCGCGGTGCCGGCGTACTCGGCGCGGCTGGCGCCGGGGCCCAGCTCGTCGGCGGTGTAGGTGTTGAAGTCGCAGTAGCCGCACCGGGTCGCGCAGAACGGCACGTGCACGTAGAGCCCGAACGGCGTGGTGGCCAGGCCCTCGCGGGCGCTGTCGGGCAGGTGCCAGGAGCGGGGGGGCGACGCCGGCAGGGGCAGGACGGTGTTCATCTGCTCCCAGTGTGCCGCGCGGCCGCCACCGCCCGGCAGGATGCGGCACGTGACGTCGGACCGGGTGCTGCAGGTGTCGGTGTCGCGCGGGGTCGCCACCCTCGTGCTGGACTCCCCCGCCAACCGCAACGCGCTGTCGCGGGCGATGCGGGCCCAGCTGCGGTCGGCGCTGGCCGGGGCACTCGCCGACGACGCGGTGCGAGTGGTGGTGCTCGACCACACCGGCCGCGTCTTCTGCTCGGGCATGGACCTCTCCGAGGCCGCCGGCGGGGCGTCGGAGGACCAGGGCGTGCGGGAGTTCCCGGAGATCCTCACCACGCTCTGGCACTCCCCCAAGCCGGTCGTCGCGGTGGTGCGCGGACCGGCGCGGGCCGGCGGCGTCGGTCTGCTGGCCGCCTGCGACGTGGTCGTCGCGGGGTCCTCGGGCACGTTCGCCTTCTCCGAGGTGCGCCTCGGCATCGTGCCGGCGGTCATCTCCGCCGTCGTCCTGCCGCGGGTGCTGCCGCACGTGGCGCACCGGCTGATGCTCACCGGGGAGGTCTTCGACGCCGCGACCGCGGCCGCCGGCGGGCTGGTCGACCTCGCGGTGCCCGACGACGAGGTGGACGCCGCGGTGGCCGCCCAGGTCACCGCGCTGGCCGCCGGGGCGCCGGCCGCCCTGGCCGAGACCAAGCGGCTGCTGCGCAGCGGCGGACTGCGCGGCTCCTTCGACGACCTGCTCGAGCTCTCCGCCCGGTTCTTCGCGAGCGAGGAGGGCCAGGAGGGGATCGCCGCCTTCCGCGAGAAGCGGCCCGCCCGCTGGGTGCCCGCCGCCGACTGAGCGGGGGCGAGCTCCCGGTTGACGGGAGCTCGTGCTCTGCCCACGACGGTGGGCAGAGCACGAGCTGCCCCGAGGTGAGGGTCGACCCGGGGCTCGGAGCACGTCATCGCGCCCCCTTGCCCGGCGGCACCGGGCGCGGGCACCCTGCCCGCATGACCGACCCCGACGAGCGGGAGCGCTACCGGCGGCTGCCGGAGCCGGTGCGGCTCGAGGACACCGTCGAGACCGTCGACTCCTCACCGGACCCTGCGCCCGATGCGAGCGACGAGCGCGAGCGCTTCCTCCGCGAGGCCGGCGGCTGACCTACCGGAGCCGGCGGGTGTTGTCCGGCAGCCGCTCGGTGATCCCGCGGGCGTCGAGCCACTCCATGAGCGGGACGGCGACCCGGCGGGTGGTGCCCCACGCCGAGCGGGCCTGGCTGAGGGTGAACGGCGCCGGCACCCCCACCAGCCGCTCCCGCGCCACCCGCTCCACGCCGGGCGCGAGGTAGACGCCGTCGGCGATCCGGACCAGCTGGCCGTCCCGGACGGCCGCGGCCAGCTCCCGCGGTCCCAGCCCGGCGGCGGCGAGGTCGGGGGCCTCCGGCGCGGCGAAGGGATCGGCGGCCAGCCGGGTCCGGACGGCGTCGACGGCCTGCTGCACCCGCGGGGGCAGCCCGGCGGTGGCGACGGCGACCCGGCCCTCGCGCAGGGTCAGCGGCGGGCGCACGAGCGCGGGCACGAGCTCGTCGTCCGGCAGCTCCAGGGCCCGGCGGACGACGGCGACCGGGGGTCCGGCCTCCAGCGGACGCAGCTGCCGGTAGCGGCCGACCACCCCGGGCAGCGCGGCGGCGAGCTCGTCGACCAGGCCCGGCGCGAGCAGCCACGGGCCGACCGCGGTGGCGCCCTCGGGCACCGGCCAGCCCATCGCCGTGAAGTCGGCCGCGCGCACGATGCGGCGGCGGGCGAGGTCCGCGGCCGCACCGGCCGCGCCCGACGGCTGGGCGGCCAGCTCGGCGGCGCGCTGCCGGGCCGCACCCCGGCGGCGCAGCTCCGGCGGGTCGACGTCGCGGACGTCGGCGCCGAGCACCCGGCGGGCCCCGGGGTCGCGCAGGAGCAGCCGGTCGCCGATCCGCAGCGGCAGCGGGGTGGCCAGCCGCAGCCGCACCGCCGTCCCCTCCAGCGGGCGCACGCGGGCGCCGACGGCCGCGGAGCCCACGTGCACGACCGCCTCCGCCGGCAGCCGGTCGTCCGGAACGGCGTCGAGGGTGACGTCCACGTCGACGGTGGAGCGGAACGCGCCCGGGGTGAGCAGCGCGTCCCCCCGCGCCAGCTCCTCCACCGCGACGCCGCGCAGGTTCAGCGCGACCCGCGCGGTGGCCTCGGCCCGCTCCACGGGCTGCCCGAGGGACTGCACGCCCCGGATGCCGACCTCCCGGTCGCCCAGCTGCAGGCGGTCCCCCGGCGCGATCGTCCCGGCGGCCAGGGTGCCGGTGACCACGGTGCCCGCGCCCTTGATCGGGAACGCGCGGTCGATCCACAGCCGCACGGGCGCGCTGCGGTCCGGCGCGGGCAGGCCCGCGAGGAGGGCCTCCAGCGCGGCGGCGACCTCGGGCACGCCGGCGCCGGTGGCGGCGCTGACCGCCACCCCGGGTACCCGGCTCAGCGACGTCCCGGCCAGCCGCTCCCGGACGTCGGCCAGCACCGGCGCGGGGTCGGCGAGGTCGGCCTTGGTGACGGCGAGCAGCCCGTGCCGGACGCCGAGCGCGTCCAGGACGGCGACGTGCTCGGCGGTCTGCGCCGACCAGCCGTCGTCGGCGGCCACCACGACGAGGGCCGCGGGCACCGACCCGACGCCGGCCAGCATGTTCCCGATGAACCGCTCGTGACCGGGGACGTCGACGACCGCGAGGCGGCGGCCCGAGGGCAGCGTCGTCCAGGCGAAGCCGAGGTCGATGGTCAGCCCGCGGCGGCGCTCCTCCTCCCACCGGTCGGGCTCCATGCCGGTGAGCGCGCGGACCAGTGTCGACTTGCCGTGGTCGACGTGGCCGGCGGTGGCGATGACGTCCATGCCGGTCACCGGCCGCACCGCGCGGCCGCCAGCACCGCGCCGGCCACGGTCTCGTCCGCCGCGGGCGGCAGGCTGCGCAGGTCCAGCAGGGTGCGCTCGCCGGCCACGTGGCCGACCACCGGAGGCGTCCCGGCGCGCAGGGGCTCGGCCAGGTCGGCGGGCAGGGAGACCGCGGCGCTCGGCAGCGGGTGCTCCGGCGCCCCGCCCCCGCCGACGCGGGCCTCGGAGTCCACGGCCCGCGCGTCCAGCCCGGCGGCGGCCAGCCGGCCGGCGAGGGTCTCGGCCCGGCGGCGCAGCGTGGCGACGTCCGCGGCGAGCATCTCCTGCACCGGCGGCAGCGGGCCGCGCAGCGTCGCCTCCAGCCCGGCCAGGGTCGTCTTGTCGACCCGCAGGGCGCGGTAGAGCGGGTGCCGGCGCAGCCGCTCGACGAGGGGCGCCCGGCCGAGGACCAGCCCGGCCTGCGGCCCGCCCAGCAGCTTGTCGCCACTGGCGAGCACGAGGTCGGCGCCGTCGGCGAGGGTGGTCTGCAGGTCCGGCTCGTCGGGCAGCGCCGGGTGCGGACGCAGCAGCCCCGAGCCGACGTCGGCGACCAGCGGGACGCCGCTGCCCGACAGCGCGGCGGCGAGCTCGGCGACCGGCACCGCCCGGGTGAACCCGCGGACGACGAAGTTCGACGGGTGCACCTTGAGCACCGCGCCGGTCTCCTCGTGCAGGGCGTCGCGGTAGTCGTCGAGGGTCACCCGGTTCGTCGTCCCCACCTCGCGCAGCCGGGTGCCGGTGGCCACCAGCAGCTCGGGGATGCGGAACCCGTCGCCGATCTCGACCAGCTCGCCCCGCGCGATGACCAGCTCCCCGCCGAGCGCGGTGGCCAGCAGTGCGAGGGCGGCGGCGCAGTTGTTGACCACGATCGCCGCCTCCGCCGCGGGGACCGCGGCCAGCAGCGCGGCGATCGCCGCCTCGCCGCGGGGGCCGCGGCGCCCGGTGCCGAGGTCGAGCTCGACGTCGGTGGTGCCGGCGGCCGCGGCGATCGCCGCGACGGCGGCCGGCGACAGCGGGGACCGGCCGAGGTTGGTGTGCACCAGCACCCCGGTGGCGTTGAGCACCGGCTGCAGGCTGCTCGCCGTCGCGGGGAGGCGGGCCAGGACGGCGGCCACGGCGTTCCCGGGTGCGACCGCGCCGTCCCGGATCCGCTGCTGCACCTGCTGGACGACGGACTTCACCAGCTCACGGCCGAGGCGGTCGACGGCGGGAGCCAGGTCGGGGTCGGCGAGCAGCGTGTCGGTGCGGGGCACCTGCCGCCGCGGGTCGGCGCTCATCGACTGCGGAGCGTAGGCGCCGACCCGCGCACGGGTGGATGGCGGAGGCGGACGGGAATCGAACCCGCCTGACCGAGCTGCTCGGCCACGTCGGCTTTAGAGGCCGCGGGGGCCACCAGGCGCCCTGACGCCTCCGCCGGGCAGCCTACGTGCCGGGACCCGGAACCGTCGGAGGTCCCTGCCAGCATCCGTCGCGTGACGCGCACCGAGCCCCGCTCACCCACGCTGCCGCCGCTCGCCCTCACCCCGGAGGAGGCGGCGGCGGTCGTCACCGCGCTCGCCGCCCGGCCCGACGGCCCGTACGCCGCCGCGGGCGCGACGGCGCTGCAGAAGGTCCTCGACGTCCTCGAGCCCGACCCGCGCCGACGCGCTGGGCTGGCCGCCTCGGCGCGGTGGGTCAGCGCCGACTCGCGCCGCGCCGCCGTCGTCCGGTCGGCCGTCGAGGAGGCGGTGACCCGCCGCCGGGTCGTCGTGCTCCGCTACCGCGACCGGGATGGTGTCGTCTCGCGGCGGGCGGTGGAGGCCCAGCTGCTCGCCCGGAGCGGCCGGCACTGGTTCCTCGTGGGCTGGTGCCGGGAGCGGGAGGCGCTGCGCTGGTTCCGGGAGGATCGCATCAAAGCGGTCCGGGCCACCGAGGAGGCCGCCCCGCGGCGCGACCTGACCGACCTCGGCGGGCCTCCGGCCGAGGGGCACCCGGCGGGCCGGCGGCTCGGCGGGTCGCCCGCGCCGACGGCGCCGCCCCGGCTGCGGGTGCTGCCCGGCGGCCGGGCCTAGATTCGGGGCGTGACCACGACCTCGACCCGCGTCCGGCTCACCCAGTACGCGCACGGCGGCGGCTGCGCCTGCAAGATCCCGCCCGGCGAGCTCGAGCAGGTCGTCGCCGGGCTGACCGCCGCCGGCCCCCGCGACCCGGCCGCCGAGCTCGTCGTCGGTCTGGACGACGGCGACGACGCCGCCGTGGTGCGCATCGCCGGCGGCCAGGGGCTCGTGCTCACCACGGACTTCTTCACCCCCGTCGTCGACGACGCGTACACCTTCGGCCGGATCGCGGCGGCCAACGCGCTCTCCGACGTCTACGCGATGGGCGGCACCCCCGTCGTCGCGGTCAACCTGCTGGGCTGGCCGCGGGACGTGCTGCCGGCCGAGCTCGCCGCCGAGGTGCTGCGCGGCGGCCTGGAGGTCGCCCAGGAGGCCGGGTGCCACGTCGGTGGCGGGCACTCCATCGACGACCCCGAGCCCAAGTACGGGATGGCGGTGACCGGCGTGGTCGACGTCGACCGGCTCATCACCAACTCCGCGGCCGTCGCCGGCACCCCGCTGTCGCTGACCAAGCCGCTGGGCGTGGGCGTGCTCAACAGCCGGATGAAGGCGACCGGGGAGGTGTCGGAGGAGGCGGTCGCCTCGATGACGGCGCTTAACCGGGACGCCGGCCGCGCCGCGGTCGCCGCCGGCATCCGGGCCGGCACCGACGTCACCGGCTTCGGCCTGCTCGGCCACCTCTACAAGATGGCGCGGGCCAGCGGGGTGACCGCGGTCGTCGACGCCGCCGCGGTCCCCTACCTGGCCGGCGCCCGTCAGGCGCTGGCCGACGGGCACGTCTCCGGCGGCACCCGCCGCAACCTGGACTGGGTGCGCCCGCACGCCGACCTGTCAGCGGTTCCCGAGGACGAGGCGCTGCTGCTGGCCGACGCGCAGACCTCCGGCGGGCTGCTGCTGGGTGGTGAGGTCCCAGGCGCACCGGTGATCGGCGAGTTCGTGCCGCGCGGGGAGCACGTCGTCATCGTCCGCTGACAGCCTCGGGAGCATCGCAGCCAGCGCCAGCGAGCGAGGAGCGGATCGAGGCGCGGAAGCGGACCGGTGTGATCATCCGGTGAACCGGCGGTCGGGCGACCGCGTCGCAGCCGGTCGGTGACCTCCGTTACGGTCCGGGCATGCTCGCTGCCTTCGTCTCCAAGCCCGCCCCGAAGGACCCGCTCTCCGTGCTGGAGATCGGTGAGCGCCCCGAACCCGAGGCGCCCGACGGCTGGACGACGGTGCAGGTGAAGGCGGCGTCGCTGAACCACCACGACCTGTTCAGCCTGCGCGGGGTCGGCCTGCCCGAGGAGCGGATGCCGATGATCCTGGGCACCGACGCAGCCGGCCTCGACGAGGACGGCAACGAGGTCATCGTGCACGGCGTCGTCGCGAGCCCGGGCTGGACCGGCGACGAGACGCTGGACCCCAAGCGCTCGCTGTTCTCCGAGCTGCACCAGGGCACGATGGCCGAGCGGGTGGCCGTCCCGCGGCGCAACCTGGTGCCCAAGCCGGCCGAGCTGTCCTTCGCCGAGGCCGCGTGCCTGCCCACCGCCTGGCTGACGGCCTACCGGATGCTGTTCGTGAAGTCCGGGCTGCGGCCGGGGTCGACGGTGCTCGTGCAGGGCGCCAGCGGCGGCGTGGCCACGGCCCTGGTCGCGCTGGGGCGCGCGGCCGGCTACCGCATGTGGGTCACCGCCCGCAGTGAGGACAAGCGCCAGGCGGCGCTCGCCCTGGGCGCGGAGCAGGCGTTCGAGACCGGCGCGCGGCTGCCCGAGCGCGTGGACGGCGTCATGGAGAGCGTCGGCGAGGCGACCTGGAGCCACAGCGTCAAGTCGCTGCGCCCCGGTGGCGTCATCGTCACCTGCGGCGCGACGACCGGCTTCAACCCCGGCGCCGAGCTGAACCGGGTCTTCTTCACCCAGCTGTCGGTGATCGGCTCCACGATGGGCACCCGTGACGAGCTGGAGTCGCTGGTGCGGATGTGTGCGGTGACCGGCGTCCGCCCGGTCATCGACGTCGAGCTGCCGCTGGGTGAGGCGCGCGAGGGCTTCGAGCGGATGGAGCAGGGCCGGACCGCCGGGAAGATCGTCTTCACCCTGTGAGCTCGCCCGTCGACCGCGTGATCGCCGCACTGCAGGCCGCGGGGGTCGAGGCGGAGGTGCGCCGCCTCGACGTCCCGGTGCCGACGGCGGCCGCTGCGGCGGAGGCGCTCGGCTGCGCGGTGGGGGCCATCGCCAACAGCCTGGTCTTCGACGCCGACGGCGCCCCGCTGCTGGTGCTGGCCAGCGGCGCGCACCGCGTGGACACCGGCAAGCTGGCGGCGCTGGTGGGCGCGGCGCGGGTGCGCCGGGCGAGCAGCGGGTTCGTCACCGCGGCCACCGGGCAGGAGGTCGGCGGGGTGGCCCCGACCGGCCACCCGGCGCCGCTGCGCACCGTGGTGGACGTCGACCTCGCGGCGTACCCGTTGCTCTGGGCCGGCGGCGGCGACCACCACACGATGTTCTCCGTGACCTACGCCGGCCTGCTGCGGCTGACCGGCGGCCAGGAGGCAGCCGTCGCGTGACGGAGGGAGCGCCGTGATCGCCCGCATCTGGCGGGGCTGGGTCCGCACCGAGGACCGCGCCGCCTACGCCGACTACATCGAGGCCACCGGCATCGCCCACTACCGCCGGACGCCGGGCAACCAGGGCGCGCACATGCTGCTGCGCGACCTGGACGACGGCCGGACCGAGGTCGTCACGCTCAGCTTCTGGACCTCCTACGACGCCGTCCGCGCGTTCGCCGGCGAGGACGTCTCGGTCGCCGTCTTCTACACCGAGGACGACCGGTACCTGGTCGACCGCGAGGTCACCGTCACCCACTTCGACGTGCACGGCGGCGCCTGACCCCGCACCGTTTCGTCAAAGTCGGTTGACACGCGGACGGAGCGTCAACCACAGTTGACGGCATGACGGACACGACGCAGGTGGCCTCCGCCGCCAGCAGCCGGGACCCCGCCGTCGGGCTGAAGGCGGTGCGGGCGCTGCGGGTGCTGGTGGAGCGCCTGGAGGCCCTCCAGGTGGACAACGCCCGCGACCAGGGGTGGACGTGGGAGCAGATCGCCGTGCTCCTCGGCGTCACCCGGCAGGCGGTGCACAAGAAGCACGCGCGCGGCCGCGGGCCGCTCCGGCGGAAGGACTGACGATGTTCGAACGGTTCACCTCCACCGCCCGGGAGGTCGTGGTCCGCGCCCAGTCCGAGGCGCGCGAGCTGGGGCACGGCACGATCGACACCGAGCACCTGCTGCTCGCCCTGGTCGCCCGCCCCGGGACGCCGACCGCGCAGGTCTTGGCCCGCCACGGGATCACGCACGCGACCGTCGCCGGCGCCGTGACCGCCCTGGTCGGGGGCGACGACCTCGACGCCGAGGCGCTCACCGCGCTGGGTATCGACCTCGACGCCGTCCGCAGCAAGGTCGAGGCCACCTTCGGGCCGGGTGCACTCAGCCGCCGGCGGGGCCGCGGGGTGCCCTCCGGGCACATCCCGTTCAGCCCGCGGGCCAAGAAGGTGCTCGAGCTGTCGCTGCGCGAGGCCCTGGCCCTGCAGTCCAGGAGCATCACCGAGACCCACATCGCGCTGGGCCTGCTCCGCGAGGGCGAGGGGCTGGCGGTGCAGGTGCTGCACCACCGTGGGGTCGACCTCGCCGGCCTGCGCCGCGAGCTCACCGCGGAACGGGCCGCCTGACCGGCGTCCGCGGCATCGCCGATCAGACGGGAGCGCCGGTCCTTCTGGCGATCTTCGCGGCGACCTTGGCGCGGGTGCGCATCGGCAGGTACGGCACGGCGGGGGCGATCTCGGGCAGCCGGTGTTTCTGGGTGGTGTAGGCCCGGAACACCGTCCCGACGGTGACGCCGTGGTCGGGGCGGTGGACGACGTCGATGTGGTCCCCGGCGCCGACGTCCCCGGTCTCCAGGACCCGCAGGTAGACCCCGCTGGCGCCGTACGCGGTGAACCGCTCGACCAGCCGCGGCACGCCCCAGAACCGCTCGAAGTTGGCGCACGGGATGCGGCAGTCGGTCACCTCGAGCAGCGCCGTCCCGACCCGCCAGCGTTCGCCGAGGACGGCGCCGGTGAGGTCGAGGCCCGTCGTCCGCAGGTTCTCGCCGAACCGGCCCGCCGGCAGCTCGCGGTCCAGCTCGGCGGACCACCAGTCGGCGTCCTCCTGGGCGTAGGCGTAGACCGCCTGCCCCTCGCCGCCGTGGTACCGGCGGTTGACCTGGACGTCGCCGTCCAGGCCCAGCTCACCGACCGCGACCCGGCCGGCGACCGGCCGCTTGTCGATCCCGCTGCGGTTCGGCCGCCGGTCGGGCAGCGGGAGCAGGTCACTGCCGGACACGCAGACGGCGTCGAGCCGCCCGCTCACTTCTTGGATGCGGTGGACTCGTTGGTGGACAGCGCGGCGACGAACGCCTCCTGGGGGACCTCGACGCGGCCCACCATCTTCATCCGCTTCTTGCCCTCCTTCTGCTTCTCCAGCAGCTTCCGCTTGCGGGTGATGTCACCGCCGTAGCACTTGGCGAGGACGTCCTTGCGGATGGCGCGCACGGTCTCCCGGGCGATCACCCGGGAGCCGACGGCGGCCTGGATGGGCACCTCGAACTGCTGGCGCGGGATGAGCTCGCGCAGCTTGCCGGCCATCATCACGCCGTAGCTGTAGGCCTTGTCCTTGTGCACGATCGCGCTGAACGCGTCGACCGCCTCCCCCTGCAGCAGGATGTCCACCTTGACCAGCGAGGACTCCTGCTCGCCGGCCTCGGCGTAGTCCAGCGACGCGTAGCCGCGGGTGCGCGACTTCAGCGCGTCGAAGAAGTCGAAGATGATCTCACCGAGCGGCAGCGTGTAGCGCAGCTCGACCCGGGACTCGCTCAGGTAGTCCATGCCGCCCAGCTGACCCCGCCGGCTCTGGCAGAGCTCCATGATCGCGCCCGTGTAGTCGCTGGGCGCGATGATCGTGGCGCTGACGACCGGCTCGAAGACCGTGTCGATCTTGCCCTCGGGCCAGTCGCTGGGGTTGGTCACGGTGATCTCGGACCGGTCCTCCATGACCACCCGGTAGACGACGTTCGGCGCGGTGGAGATGAGGCTGATGCCGGCCTCGCGCTCCAGCCGCTCCCGGACGATCTCCAGGTGCAGCAGGCCGAGGAAGCCGACGCGGAAGCCGAAGCCGAGGGCCGCGGAGGTCTCCGGCTCGTAGGTGAGCGCGGCGTCGTTGAGCAGCAGCTTGTCCAGCGCCTCACGCAGCAGCGGGTACTCGCTGCCGTCGATCGGGTAGAGGCCGGAGTAGACCATCGGCTTCGGGTCGCTGTAGCCGCCGATCGGCTCCGCGGCGGGCTTGTGCTGGAGCGTGACGGTGTCGCCCACGCGGGACTGGCGGACGTCCTTCACCCCGGTGATGAAGTAGCCGACCTCGCCGACGCCGAGGCTGTCGACCGGCTTGGGCTCTGGCGAGATCACGCCGATCTCGAGCAGCTCGTGGGTCGCGCCGGTCGACATCATCTTGATCCGGTCGCGGGCGGAGATCCGGCCGTCGACGACCCGGACGTAGGTGATGACGCCGCGGTAGATGTCGTAGACCGAGTCGAAGATCATCGCGCGGGCGGGGGCGTCGGCCTCCCCCTCGGGCGCGGGGATCTGCGCGACGATCGCGTCGAGCAGCTCGGGCACGCCCTCACCGGTCTTGCCGCTGACCCGCAGGACGTCCTCGGGCTCGCAGCCGATGATGTGCGCGATCTCGGCGGCGTACTTCTCCGGCTGGGCGGCCGGCAGGTCGATCTTGTTGAGCACCGGGATGATCGTGAGGTCGTTCTCCATGGCCAGGTAGAGGTTGGCCAGGGTCTGCGCCTCGATGCCCTGCGCGGCGTCGACGAGGAGGACGGCGCCCTCGCACGCGGCCAGCGACCGCGAGACCTCGTAGGTGAAGTCGACGTGGCCGGGCGTGTCGATCATGTCGAGCACGAAGTCGGTGCCGGCGTGCTCGCCGGTCTTCGGCGTCCACGGCAGGCGCACGTTCTGCGCCTTGATGGTGATGCCGCGCTCGCGCTCGATGTCCATGCGGTCGAGGTACTGAGCACGCATCTGCCGCGCCTCGATGATCCCGGTGACCTCGAGCATCCGGTCGGCCAGCGTCGACTTGCCGTGGTCGATGTGGGCGATGATGCAGAAGTTCCGGATGCGGGCCGGGTCGGTGTAGGCGGGAGTCGTCACAGTGCTCCCATCGTCCCACGGGTGGGCGGCTCGTCCAGCCATTGCCCAGACCTGGGCCGGTGTACCCGCGAGTTGGGGTCGGGCGGGCGACGCTGGTATCTTTACAGGCCGGTCCGCTGGCGCCTGCCGTCCGGACGCACTGTCAGAAGTACTCCCTCCCGAGAGACACCCGAGGCTCACGCGTGGCGAACATCAAGTCCCAGATGAAGCGGATCAAGACCAACGAGAAGGCGCGTCAGCGCAACGTTGCCGTCAAGTCCGCCCTGAAGACGGCCGTCCGGCGTTTCCGTACCGCCGCTGACGCCGGGGACGCCGCGGCTGCGACCGCCGCTCTCCAGGTGGCCAGCAAGGCGCTGGACAAGGCCGCCAGCAAGGGCGTCATCCACAAGAACCAGGCCGCCAACCGCAAGTCGGGCATGGCCAAGCAGGCCGCCAAGATCGGCGCCTGACGCTCGTTCTCCTCCGCAGAGAGCCCCCCTCCCGCACGGGACGGGGGCTCTTCGCGTTGCGGGGCGCCAGCGGCGGGGCGCCGCCGAGCCGTGGGGGGCGCCGCCAGGCGCCGCCGTGCGGCGGCGCCGTCGAGCGGTGTGGGGCGCCGTCGAGCCGTGTGGGACGCGGTCGGGCGTGCTGCCGCCCCGTGTCAGGAGCGCTCGGTCAGCCGCGGACGCCGCGACCGGTGGCGGCGCGGATGGCGACGATGCGGCGCACCGCCCGCTCCAGCGCGTAGTCGGCGCTGGCCGCGGCGCCCTTGACGTCGGCGTTGAGCTCCGCGGCCACACCGACCGCCTGCTGCAGCCCCTCGATGCTCCAGCCGCGCGCCTGGCTCTGCGCCTTCTTCACCTTCCACGGCGGCAGCTTCAGCGTGCGGGCCAGCTCGCCGGGGTTGGTGCTGCGCAGTGACGTGACCCGCGCCGCGGTGCGCACCCCGTCGGCGATGGCGTCGGCGATGAGGACGTGCGCGACGCCGCGCTGCAGCGCCCAGCGGAGCATCTCCAGCGAACCCTGCCGGTCCCCGACCAGGACCCGCTCCGCGACGGTGAACCCGGTGACCTCGGCCTGCCCGCGGTGGAACCGGGCCACGGCGTCGGCGTCGATGGTGCCGCCGAAGTCCGACACCAGTTGCCCGGCCGCGGACGACAGCTGGCGCAGGTCGGCCCCGATCGCCTCGACCAGGGCGCTGGCCGCATCGGGGGCGATCCGCCCGCCGGCCGACCGGACCTCGTTGCGCACGAAGGCGATCCGGTCCCCCACCGAGCTGACCTTCGGGCAGTCGTCGACGGCCGCACCGGCCGCGGCGAACGCCTTGACCAGGGCCTCGTTGCGCTTGCCCCCGTGGTGCACCACCACCAGCGTGAGGTCGGGATCCGGGTCCTTCGCGTAGCTGGTGAGGGCGTCGACGAGCGCGCTCGCCGCCTCGTGCACGCCGGTGACCACGACCAGCCGGTGCCCGCCGAACAGCGAGGGCGCCAGGACGTCGGCGAGCTGGCCGACCGGCAGGCCCAGGGCTGCCATCTCGTGCAGCTCCGCATCGGGGTGGCGCTCGAGGACGGCGGCGCGGACGGCGGAGACGGCGCGGGCCCGCAGGAGCTCCTCCTCGCCGACCACGGCGCGCAGACGTGAGGTCGGTGCGGGAGGTGCTGCTGCCACACCGGCATGGTGCCACGCGCCGGAGACGGGACCGCCGGCCCGCGCCGGTGGCTCCGGCTCCTCGGAACAGCGCCGCGAGCACGAGGACCGCCTCCGGCCGGTCGCCACCTCGAGGGGCTGCCGCGGCGTCGCTGGGACCGGCGCCCCGGCCGGCCACACCCCACCCCTCCGCGTCCCCGGCCACGGCGAGGTCGCCCTCGCGGTCGGTGCGGTGCACCCGCATCCCCTCCCGCCCGAGCCAGGCGAGGACCCGCGCCGTCGGGTGGCCGTACGGGTTGCCCGCGCCCACCGACACCAGGGCCACCCGGGCACCGGTGGCGGCCAGGAACCCGCGGTCGGCGTCGGCGCTGCCGTGGTGCGGCACCTTGAGCACGTCGGCGCGCAGGTCGACGCCGCGGGCGACGATCCGCGCCTGCGCCTCGCCGCCGAGGTCGCCGGTCAGCAGGACCCGGACGCCGTTGCGGGTGACCCGGACGACGAGCGAGAGGTCGTTGGCCTCGGCGGCCCTCGTGGCCGCTCGCGGGGGCGGTGCGAGGACGTCCACGGTGGCGTCCCCGACCGCCCGGTGGTCGCCGGGGACCAGGACCGTCCGTTCCGCACCGGCTCTGCGCGTGAGCGTGTCCAGCCGGCCGGACCGGTCGTCGGCGGGTGAGAGGGTGCCGGTGGCGACGGTCCCGACGTCCCGCCCGGACAGCGCTCCCGCGAGCCCTCCGGCGTGGTCGGCGTCCAGGTGCGTGACGAGGACCAGCGGCAGCCGGTCGATGCCCAGGCGGTCCAGGCAGCGGTCGACCGCGCCGACGTCCGGGCCGGCGTCCACGAGGACCCCCTCCCCCGGCCCGGTCGGCACGACGAGCGCGTCGCCCTGTCCGACGTCGCAGGCGACCACCACCGTGTCGGCCGGCGGCCACCCACGGGTCACCTGGCGGATCGGCCAGCCCAGGACGACCACGCCGACGAGGGCGGCCAGCGCGAGGGCCCGTGACCGCGGGTACCGCCACAGCACCCAGCCGAGGGCGAGCAGGAGGACGGTCAGCAGCACCGCGCCCCGCGTGCCGGCCGGCCAGGCGGCCGCGCCGTCCGGGAGCGCCGCCGCCCGTTCGGCGACGACGACCAGCCAGCGGACCGGCCAGCCGGCCAGCCACACGCCGGCGTCGCCGAGCGGCGGCAGGACCGTCCCGACCAGCGCGGCGGCCAGCCCGAGCACGGTGGCGGCGGGTACGACGGGCGCGGCCAGCAGGTTCGCCGGCAGCGAGACGGGACTGACCAGGCCCGAGAGTCCGGCCACCAGCGGCGCGGTGGCGACACCGGCGGCCGCGGCGACCGCCACGGCGTCGGCGAGGATCTGCGGCCAGCCGCGTATCCGCAGGCGCCGCGACCAGCCGGGCGCGAGCAGCACGATGGCGGCGGTGGCCGCCACGGACAGCGCGAAGCCGGCATCCTGCGCCAGCCGGGGGTCGACCAGCAGCAGCACGCCGACGGATGCCCCCAGCGCGGGCACGGCCACCCTCGACCGGCCGCCGGCCAGCGCCAGCAGGGTGACCGCCCCCATCGCCGCGGCCCGCACGACGCTGGCACTGGGCCGGGCGAGCAGCACGAACCCGACCAGGGCGACCGCGGCGACCAGCGCCTGCACGCGCCGGTCGACCGCCCGCCGCCGCAGCGGGACGAGCACGCCGGTGAGGACGATCGCGACGTTGGCCCCGCTGACGGCGGTGAGGTGCGCGAGCCCGGCCCGCCGGAAGTCCTCCTCGAGCACGGGGTCCATCGCCCGCGTGTCCCCGACCACGAGGCCGGGCAGCAGGCCGCCCGCCCGCGGCCCCAGCACGCGCACGGCCGCCTCGGAGAACCCGTCCCGGATCGCGCCGGCCACCCGCTGGCTCCACGGCGGATCGCCGAGGAGGACCGGCGGCGCACGCGCCGACACCCGGGCCGCCAGCCCGTCCCCCGGATCGGCCGGGGTGACGGTGCCCCGGACGCGCAGCGGCTGGCCCGGCAGGAGCCCCGTCCACTCCTCGGCGGGTGCGAAGACGACGACGTCATCGGCCAGCCGGGTCCGCACCGTGCCGTCGTCCAGGCCGGTGACCGTGGCCTCCACGACGACCCGGGCCGGGCCCACGCCGCCCACGGGCCGCGGGTCGCCGTCCACCTCGAGGTCCAGCAGCACCGTCCGGCGCGCCTCGGCGACCGTGGCCAACGGGGAGGACTCCCGGGCCGCGGCCCGCACCGCCGCGGTGCCCGCCGTGACCGCCACTGCGGCCAGCACGCCGAGCAGCACCACGGCCGCCGCCGAGCGCCGATGGCGAGCGACCGGCACCGCCACGGCCGTCGCGACCAGGGCGGAGGCGGCCAGTGCGCCCGGCGACGGCAGCGAGGACACGAGGGTCGTGGTCCACACGGCCGCCGCCGCGGGTGCCAGGCGGAGGTCCACCCAGGCCCAGCGCCCGCGCGGTGCGCTCACACGGTCACCAGCTCGGCGAGCTCGGCGTACGTGGCCGGCCCGATCCCGGGCACGTCGTCGAGCTGCTCGACGCTGGTGAACCGGCCCTGCTGCGCCCGGTGGTCGACGATCCGCTGGGCCAGCACGGGGCCGATGCCCGGCAGGGCGTCCAGATCGGCGGCGGTGGCCGTGTTCAGGTCGACCTGACCGGCAGCCGGCGCGACCCCGGGTGCAGCGGCTCCGCCCGAGACCGCGCCCGGCACACCGACCGCGATCTGCTGGCCGTCGGCGACCACCGCCGCGAGGTTGATCGAGGCCGGGTCGGCCTCCGGCAGCAGGCCACCGGCGGCCGCCACGGCGTCGGCGACGCGGGCGCCCTCCGAGACGACGACGAGGCCCGGCCGGGCCACGAGGCCGACCACGGCGACGACGGCGGTGGCGGAGCTGTCCGCCGCGACACCGACGGAAGGCGTCGCGGGTGCGGCCGGCGGCGTGCCCGGGGCCCCGGGTGCCGACGCGGCGGGGGTCTCCCCGGCCGGTTCCTCCGTGCCGGCCGGCTCGGCAGGGGCCGGCTGCACCTCGGGCCGGTCGAACCAGGTGCCCACCGCGACCAGCGCCGCCGCGAGCAGCCCGGCCACCCACAGCGCCCACACCCCGCGCCGTCCCGGGTCGAGCCGGACCGCACTGCCCGGCGCGCGGTGCCGGCCGATGCCGCCGGGGAGCTCGGCCTCCCTCCCCCACCCGCCCGGCTCGTCCGCCACCTCCGGCTCGTCGAGGCCGTCGAGGTCGGGCCCGGGACCGGAGCCGGCGGGCTCGACGTCGGGCACCCAGCCGCGCGGGTCCACGCGGTCGTCGAGCAAGGCACGCAACCGTGCGCGGATCAGGTCGGCGTCATCGCTGCGACGGGGTGAGAGGCGCACCGGGCGGACGCTAGGCAGCCCCGGCCCCTCGTGCGGCGGCTCGGGCCCGGCTGTGGATGGGCCCCTGCCTGTGGACGACGGAGGGCGGGCGCGGGCGGCGGTGCGCGAGGCTGCGCCGGTGCCCGTGCTCCGCCGCTGCTCAGTCCGGCTGTCCGCCCTCGTCCCGCTGCGCCGCCGGGTCCAGCGGTGGCAGGGAGGACGCCGGCGCGACGACCAGCCCCACCGCGCCCGGTCCCACGTGCGCGCCGATCGCCGCGCCCAGCTCGCTCACGAGCAGCTCCCGCAGCAGCGGCACCTGCTCCCGGAGCTCGGCCGCCAGGCGCTCGGCCCGGTCGGGAGCGGCCAGGTGGTGTACGGCCACCGACACCGGCACCCCGTCGGCCGCCTCGACGCCCCGTTGCACCAGGCGGGCCAGCGCACGCGCCGAGGTGCGCACCTTCTCCAGCGGCACGACCCGCCCCTCGGAGACGTGCAGGACCGGCTTGACGGCGAGGGCGGTGCCGATCAGGGAGGCGGCCGAGCCGATCCGGCCACCTCGGCGCAGGTGCTCCAGGGTGTCGACGACGAACAGCGTCCGCGTGGCCGCGGCGGTCTCGCGCGCCGCAGCCGCGACGGCCTCGGCACCCCCGCCGGCGGCGGCCACGCGCGCGGCGGCGAGGACCGCGAAGCCGCTGCCCATGGCCGCGGACCGGGAGTCGACGACGGTCACCACGTGCTCGCCGACCTGCGCGGCGGCCAGGCGGGCGGCGTCGACGGTGCCGGACAGCTCGGCGGACAGGTGCACCGACACGATGCGGTCGGCACCCGCGGCCAGCCGCCGCCGGTAGGCGCTGACGAAGTCCCCCGGCGTGGGACGGGAGGTGGAGACCCGCTGGCCCCGGCCGGCCAGCGCGCGGGCGACGTCGGCGGGGCTGATCTCCTCCCCCTCGCGGCCGGAGTGCCCGGCCATCACCACGTAGAGCGGGACCACCTCGACCGCGTACTGCTCGACCAGCTCAGGAGGCAGGTATGCCGTGGAGTCGGTGACCACGGCGACGGACACCCGGCGAGGCTAGCTCCCGGCGGCGGACCGCAAGACACGGTGCGTCGCGATGCACCGCGGTCGGATGACCTCAGAGGACGGCGTCGGCGTCCTGCACCGGTGCCGGTGCCTCCTCGGGCGTCGCCCCGGCCTCCAGCGGCGCGGACGCCCTCGCCGGCCCCGCGGACCCGGCCGGCGGCTGCGGAGCCGAGCTGTTGTGCCGCAGCAGCCGCCACCGGTCACCGTGCACCGCCAGCTCGCTCCAGGCGCAGTTGCCGAGGGGGCCGACGACCCGCCGGTGCTCAGGGCCGAGGCCCAGGAGCGCCTCGATCAGGCGTCCGCCGGTGCCACCGTGGGTGACCACGACGGCGGCCGGCGCCTCGGGCAGGTCCTGGAGTGCGGCGAGGGCGCGGTCCGGCACGGTGGCGGGGTCCTCCCCGCCGCGGCCCCGCACCGGGCGGCCGGCCAGCCAGTCGGCGTACTGGTCGGGGTGCCACTCGGCCACCTCGTCGCGGGTCAGGCCCTCCCAGCACCCCAGGCCGACCTCGCGCAGGCGTGGGTCCAGGCGCAGGGGCACCCCGAGCAGTCCGGTCAGGGTGGCCGCGGTCTCCGCGGCCCGGGTGAGGTCGCTGGACACCACCACGGTGCCCTGCGGCAGCGGACCGGTCGCGGCCAGCTGGGGTGCGGTGCGGGCGGCCTGGCCGCGACCCTCGGCGTCCAGCGGGGGGTCGAGCTGGCCCTGGAAACGCCCGGTGGCGTTCCACTCGGTCCGTCCGTGCCGCCAGATCAGCAGGCGGGTCACCGGCAGCGGCGGCACGGCGGCACTCACCGGCCGGCCGCCTCCGGGCCCTCGTCCCGGGGGCGCCCGCCGGGCGTCACGTCGTCGTCCTCGGCCGGCTCGGGAGCCAGCGGGGTGGGGTCGGCGCTGGCCGGGTCGACGTCGTCGGCCGACAGCGTCTGCCGGGTCGACGGGGCGGCGCCGTCACCGGCGGCGTTCCCGACCGACGCGGCGTCGTCCCCGGAGGCCGCGGCGCCGGGCGGCGCGGTCGGGTCGACGAAGGGGATGGTCGGGCAGTCCTTCCACAGCCGCTCGAGGGCGTAGTAGGCCCGCTCCTCGGCGTGCTGCACGTGGACGACGACGTCGATGAAGTCCAGCAGCACCCAGCGGGCCTCCGCGACGCCCTCGCGGCGCACCGGCTTGACCCCGTGCTGCCGCAGCCGCTCCTCCACCTCGTCGACGATCGCCTGCACCTGGCGCTCGTTGGGAGCCGAGGCCAGCACGAACGCGTCGGTGATGGCCAGCCGCTCGCTCACGTCGACGATCGACACGTTGGTGGCGAGCTTGTCCGCGGCGGCCTGGGCGGCGAGCAGTGCGGTCTCCCGCGCCTCGGTCGAGGCGGTCATCGGGGTACCTCCTGGAGATGGGGGGACGGTGGCTCGGTCGCGGGTCCACCGGGGTCTCCGGTGGCCGGCGGCCGGTCGTAGGTGGGGCGGTCGCCCGCCGGCGGGGTGGGACGGCCGCCGCGCGCGATCCCCTCCCGCGCGACGGGACGGGTCCCGCCGGGCACGCGGTAGAGGCCGCGCTTCTCGATGTACTGCACGACGCCGTCCGGGACGAGGTACCAGACCGGCATGCCCCGCCCCACCCGTTCCCGGCAGTCGCTGGAGCTGATGGCCAGGGCGGGCACCTCGACCAGGCTCACCGCGCCCTCGGGCAGGTGGGCGGCCCCCAGGTCGAAGCCGGGGCGGGTCACGCCGATGAAGTGCGCCAGGTCGAAGCACCGGTCGCTGTCGCGCCAGCTCAAGATCTGGGAGAGGGCGTCGGCGCCGGTGATGAAGAACAGCTCGTCGTCGGGGCGCTGGCGCTGCAGGTCGCTGAGCGTGTCGATGGTGAAGGTCTGACCGCCCCGGTCGATGTCCACCCGGCTCACCGAGAAGCGCGGGTTGGAGGCGGTGGCGATGACCGTCATGAGGTACCTGTCCTCGGCCGGGCTGACCTCGCGGTGGCTCTTCTGCCACGGCTGCCCGGTCGGCACGAAGACGACCTCGTCGAGCCCGAAGAGCACCGCCACCTCGCTGGCCGCCACCAGGTGCCCGTGGTGGATGGGGTCGAACGTCCCGCCCATCACACCGACTCGCCGTCCTGCCACCGATCGAGCCTATCCGGGCGGGCCGACACCGGCCCGCGAGGACCGATCGGCGCCCGGAGCGCGCAGGCCACCAGACCGCGCAGGGCCGCAGAGCGCTCAGCGCCTCAGAGCGTGGTCACGAAGTCGGCGAGCTGGGCGGCGGTGCGGCACTCGACCATGTCGACCACCTCGGCGTACCGGAGGGCCGCGGAGTCGCCGCTGCCCCACAGCCGCCGCGGCTCCGGGTTCAGCCAGTGCGCAGAGCGCGACCGTCGGACCAGGTCGGCGAGCACGGGCAGCCCGGGCTGGCGGTGGTTGGTCCGGCCGTCCCCGAGCACGAGCAGCGAGGTCTTCGGGCCCACGGCGCCCGGCCATCGCTCGGCGAAGACCTCCAGGGCGGTGCCGTAGTCGCTGTGCCCGTCGAAGCCCACGACGTCGGCCTCGCGGCCGATCCGCGCCACCGCGTCGCTGACGTCGGCGCCGGGCCGGAAGAACCGGGTCACCTCGTCGGTGGAGTCGACGAACGCGAACGCCCGCACGCCGGAGAAGTGCTCCCGCAGCGCCTGGGTCAGCATCAGCGTGAAGTGGCTGAACCCGGCCACCGAGCCGCTGACGTCGCACAGCACGACCAGCTCCGGCTTGTGCACCCTGCGCGGCCGGTGGTGGGTCACCACCGGGACCCCGCCCGTGCCCAGCGACGCGCGGACGGTCCTGCGGAAGTCCAGCCGTCCCACCCGGCCCAGCCGCCGGCGCGCCGACAGCCGGACCGCCAGCCGCCGGGCCAGCGGCGCCACGGTCCGGCGCAGCTCGGCCAGGTCGGCCTGGTTGGCGCGGAGGAACTCCACCTGGTCGGCCAGCGGCCGGACGGCGTTCCTGGCCACCTTGTCCCGGCCCCGCTCGGCCGCCGCCCGCCGCCGCACCTCGGCCTCCACCGCCGCCTTGAACGCCGCCAGGCGCTCGCGCACCGTCTGCCGGGCCACCTGCTCGGCCAGCCCGCCGCGCTCGCCGTCGCCGAGCAGCCCGGCCAGCAGCTGCGCCACGAGGGTGTCCGGCGACAGCGCCCGCAGCACCCGGTAGCTGAAGAACGACTGACCGGACGGCGACGGGGTGGCCCGGCCCAGCCGGTCGACGGCCTCGCGGGCGAACCGGCGCAGTGCCTCCGGATCGCCGTCCAGCAGCAGTTGGGCCAGCCGGTCACGCAGCAGGCCGGCCAGGTCTGCGCCGTCCGGCACGTCGAGGGTGGACTCCGGGGCCTCGCCCGCCACGCCCGGGTCGTCGTCACTGCCGTCGACGTCCACCACCGGCCGGTCCGACAGCGGCCACCACAGGTCGAACAGCACGTCGTAGGCCGGGCGCTGCGCCGCGCGCTGCAGCAGCACCGCGGCCAGCCCGTGCCGCAGCTGCTCGCGGTCCAGCAGGTCGACGACGGTGAGGATCTCGGCGGCGTCCACGGCCTGGCTGATCCCGACCGGGATGCCGGCCTCCCGCACCGCCCGCACGAAGCCGTCGAGGTGGCCGGCGAGCCCGCCGGGCCCGGCGGCAGGCGCGGTCATCAGTTCAGCCGCAGCTCGGCCGCGGCCCGCTCCTGGTCGCTGGCGTGCTTGAGCACCACGCCGAGCGTCGAGCGCACCGCGGTCTCGTCGAGGGTGTCCATCCCGAGCTCCAGCAGGGTCTGCGCCCAGTCCAGCGTCTCGGAGATCGACGGCGACTTCTTCAGCTCCAGCGCCCGCAGCGCGCGGATGGTGCGCACCAGCTGCTCGGCCAGCCCCGGCGCGAGGTCGGGCACCCGGGAGAGCACGATCTCCCGCTCGCGCTCGGCCGACGGGTAGTCCAGCGCGAGGTAGAGGCAGCGCCGCTTGAGCGCCTCGGACAGCTCCCGGGTGGCGTTCGAGGTCAGCACCACCATCGGCCGACGGGTGGCCGTCACCGTGCCGAGCTCGGGGATGGTGACCTGGAAGTCGCTGAGCACCTCCAGCAGCAATCCCTCCACCTCGACGTCGGCCTTGTCGGTCTCGTCGACGAGCAGCACGGTGGGGGTGGCGCGCCGGATGGCGGTGAGCAGCGGCCGGGAGAGCAGGAACTCCTCACCGAAGATGTCGTCGTGCACGGTGTCCCAGTCGGCGCCGCCGGTGCCCTGCGCCGCCTGGATGCGCAGCAGCTGCTTCTTGTAGTTCCACTCGTACAGCGCCCGCGCCTCGTCCAGGCCCTCGTAGCACTGCAGCCGGATCAGCTCCGAGCCGGTGGCCACCGCCAGGGCCTTGGCCAGCTCGGTCTTGCCGGTGCCGGCCGGCCCCTCGACCAGCAGCGGCTTGCCCAGCCGGTCGGCGAGGAACACCGTCGTGGCGATCTGCGCGTCGGGCAGGTAGCCCGCGGTCGCCAGCCGCTTGCTGACGTCCGCGACCGAGGAGAACTGCGGGGACTGCGACGGCGGGCGGGGCATGCGGCTCCAGTCAGCTCGAGCCGGTCAGCGGGTGTGGCCGCTGCCGGTGACGACGTACGTGGTGGAGGTCAGCTCCGGCAGGCCGAGCGGGCCGCGGGCGTGCAGCTTCTGCGTGGAGATGCCGATCTCGGCGCCGAAGCCGAACTCCCCGCCGTCGGTGAAGCGGGTGGAGGCGTTGACCAGCACCGCGGCGGCGTCCACCCCGGCGGTGAACGCCGCGATCGCCGAGGCGGAGTCGGCGACGATCGCCTCGGTGTGCCCGGTGCTCCACCGCTCGATGTGGTCCAGCGCCTGCGGGAGGTCGTCGACGACCCGCACCGCCATGTCCATCGACAGGTACTCGGTGGCCCAGTCCTCGTCGGTCGCGGGGACGACGGCGTCGTGGGCGGCCTGGGCCGCGGCGTCCCCGTGCAGGGTCACGCCGGCGTCGGCCAGCGCGGACAGCAGCCGCGGCAGGAACGGGACGTCGCGGTGCACCAGCAGCGTCTCGGCGGAGTTGCAGACGCTGACCCGGTGGGTCTTGGCGTTGAGCACGATCGCCTCGGCCATGGCCGGGTCGGCGGAGGCGTCGACGTAGACGTGGCAGTTGCCCTCGCCGGTCTCGATGACCGGCACGGTCGACTCGCGCACCACGCGCTGGATGAGCGACGCGCCGCCCCGCGGGATGACGACGTCGACCACGCCGCGGGCGTTCAGCAGCTCGCCCACCGAGGCGCGGTCGGCCGGCAGCAGCTCGATCGACCCGGCCGGCAGCCCGGCCTTCTCCGCGGCCTCGGTGAGGACGGCGACCAGCGCGGTGTTGGTGCCGAACGCCGACGCCGACCCCCGCAGCAGCGCCGCGTTGCCGCTCTTGAGGCACAGGCCCGCGGCATCGACGGTCACGTTCGGGCGGGCCTCGTAGACGATCCCGACCACGCCGAGGGGCACCCGGACCTGCCGCAGCTGCAGCCCGTTGGGCAGCGTCGACCCGCGGACGACGTCGCCCACCGGGTCCGGCAGGGCCACCAGCTGGCGCAGCGCGTCGGCGACCCCGGCCACCCGCCCCGCGTCCAGCCGCAGCCGGTCGAGGATCGCGGCGGGGGTGCCCGCGGCCGCGGCGGCCTCGACGTCGGCGGCGTTGGCGGCGAGCACCTCGTCGGTGCGCTCGACCAGCGCGTCGGCCATCGCCCGCAGCGCGGCGTCCTTGGTGTCGGTGGGCAGGGTGCGCAGCACCCGGGCGGCGGCGCGGGCCCGCTGGGCCGCGGCGCCGATCAGCGGCAGGCCGGAGACGTCGGACACGCCCGCGAGGGTACGCGGGCGGACGCCGCACCTCGCCGTCCCGACCACCGCAGCCCATGCGAGAATGATTCTCATGCACATCACGACGACGCGCACGACGGCGACCGCCGCGGCCTGCGCCGCTGCCCTCCTGCTGACCGCGTGCGGAGGCGACGACGCCACCAGCACCGGCACCGGGGAGGGGCTCACCGTCGTCGCCGGCTTCTACCCGCTGCAGTGGGCCGCCGAGCGCGTCGGCGGCGACCGCGTCGACGTCTCCTCGCTCACCCCGCCCGGCGCCGAGGCCCACGACCTGGAGCTGACCCCCCAGGACGTCGCCGCGGTCGGCGAGGCCGACGTGCTGGTCTACCTGGCGGGCTTCCAGCCGGCCCTGGACGAGGCCGCGGAGTCCGAGGCCGGCGACGCCGCCTGGGACGCCGGGCAGGCGGCCGACCTCTCACTCACCTCGGAGGAGCACTCGCACGACGGCGAGGAGGAGCACGCCGAGGAGGGGCACGCCGACGAGGGCGAGGAACCGGTCGACCCGCACTTCTGGCTGGACCCGACCCGGCTGGCCGCCGTCGGCGACGCCCTGGCCGCGGAGCTCGGCGCGCAGGACCCGGACGGCGCGGCCACCTACGAGGAGAACGCCGCCGCCCTGCGGGCCGACCTCGAGGCGCTCGACGCGGAGATGCAGGCCGGGCTCGCGAACTGCGCCGTCCCCACGCTGGTCACCAGCCACGACGCCTTCGGCTACCTCGCCGCCCGCTACGGCCTCGAGGTGGTCGGCATCAGCGGCCTCTCCCCCTCGCAGGAGCCGAGCCCGGCCCAGCTCGCCGAGATCTCCACACTGGTGCGCGAGCGCGGGGTGACGACCGTCTACACCGAGACCCTCGTCGACCCCGCCGTCGCCGAGACCGTCGCCGAGGAGGCCGGGGTGCGCACCGCCGTCCTGGACCCGCTGGAGGGCCTGACCGACGAGTCCGCCGGTGCGGACTACCTGTCGGTCATGCGCGAGGACCTGGCCACGCTGCAGGAGGGGCAGGGCTGCTCATGACCGCCGCCATCCGGCTCCGGGACGCCAGCATCGGCTACGGCGACGTGCCGGTGGTCTGCGGCGTCGACCTCACCGTGCAGGCCGGCGAGGCGGTCGCCGTCCTCGGCTCCAACGGGTCGGGGAAGACGACGCTGTCGCGGGGGCTGCTCGGCCTGGCCGCCGTCCTCGGGGGCGAGGTCGAGGTGCTCGGGGCGCCGGTCGGGCGGCTGCGCGAGCGGGGGCGGATCGGCTACGTGCCGCAGCGGCACACGGTGAGCGGCGCCGTGCCGGCCACGGTCCGCGAGGTGGTCGGCGTCGGCCGGCTGGCCCGGCTCGGGCTGTTCCGGCGGCTGCGCCCCGCCGACCGCGCCGCGGTCGCCGACGCGGTGGCCGCCGTCGGGCTCAGCGACCGGATGAGCGACCCCGTGGCCTCGCTCTCCGGCGGCCAGCAGCGCCGGGTGCTGGTGGCCCGCGCGCTGGCCGCCCAGCCGGAGCTGCTGATCATGGACGAGCCGACCGCCGGCGTGGACGCCGCCAGCCAGGACGCGCTCGCCGCCGTCCTGGCCGGCGTGTCGGCGACCGGCACCACCCTGCTGGTCGTCACCCACGAGACCGGGCCGCTGCGCGGCGTCCTGACCCGCGCGGTCGTGGTCGACCACGGGCGGATCGGCTACGACGGCCCGCTGGCCGGCGCAGAGCCGCACGCCGACGGCGGCCACCACCACCCCGAGGACGCCGGCCGGCCCCCGGCCAGGGGCTACCGCATCGACCAGCCCCGGGTGACCAGCGACGGAGGCCGCTGACGTGGAGATCCTCGAGTACGGCTTCATGCAGCGGGCGCTGCTGGCCTCGCTGATGGTCGGCCTGGTCGCCCCGGCGGTCGGCGTCTTCCTGGTCCAGCGCCGGCTGTCCCTGCTGGGCGACGGCCTCGGCCACGTCGCCCTCACCGGCGTCGCGATCGGCGTCCTCACCTCGACCGCCCCCGTCGGAACGGCGCTGGTGGCAGCGGTCATCGGTGCGGTCGTCATCGAGCTGGTGCGGGCCCGCGGACGCACCAGCGGCGACGTCGCCCTCGCCGTCCTGTTCTACGGCGGCATCGCCGGCGGTGTCGTGCTGCTGAGCCTGGCCCCGCGCGGTCAGGCGACCAACCTGGAGTCCTACCTGTTCGGGGCGATCACGACGACCAGCGCCTCGGACGTCGCCGTCTTCGCCGTCATCACGCTCGTCGTGCTCGCCGCGGTGTGGCTGCTGGGCCAGCGGCTGTACGCGGTCAGCGACGACGAGGAGTACGCGCGGGCGGTCGGCCTGCCCGTGCTCGCGCTCAACATCGTGCTCGCGGCGCTGGTCGCCTCGACCGTCGTGCTGTCGATGCGCGTGGTCGGGCTGCTGCTCATCAGCGCCCTGATGATCGTGCCGAGCGCGGTCGCCCAGCTGGTGGCCCGCAGCTTCCGGCAGGCCCTCTACCTGGCCTGCGCCATCGGCCTGGTGGTCAGCGTCTCGGGCACGACCGCGTCCTACTACGCGGGCACCCCGTCCGGCGGGACGATCGTGCTGCTGGCGATCGCCCTGTTCCTCGTCGTCACCAGCACGGTGGCCCTGCGCGAGGTCACCGCGCGGCGCCGGCACCGGCGGCGGGCGGAGGTGCACGCGGCGCACCCGCACGAGCACGGCGAGGGCTGCGGGCACCAGCCGGTGCCGCACGGCGACCACGTCGACTACGACCACGACGGCCACCTGCACGCCCCGCACCGCACCGGCGCGGGCACCCACTACGACGAGCACGGCCGGCACGCGACGCCGGCCCCCGGCCAGGGAGGCCGCCCGTGACCGCCCCGAACCCGGCCGAGGTGCCCGGCCGCCGGCAGACCCGGCAGCGCAGCGCCGTCCAGGGCCTGCTCGAGGAGCTCGACGGCTTCCGCACCGCCCAGGACCTGCACGCCCTGCTCCGCGAGCGGGGCGACGCGGTGGGGCTGGCGACGGTCTACCGGGCGCTGCAGGCCCTGGTGGACGACGGCCTGGTCGACGTGCTCCGCGGCAGCGACGGCGAGGCCGCCTACCGCCGGTGCTCGCCGGTGCACCACCACCACCTGGTGTGCCGATCGTGCGGCCGCACGGTGGAGGTGGCCGACCCGCCGGTCGAGCGCTGGGCCGCCCGGGTCGCCGCCGAGCACGGGTTCGCCGACGTCCAGCACCAGCTGGAGGTGTTCGGCACCTGCGCCACCTGCACGGCCGGATGAGGCTCACCGGTACGGGTCGGTGACCTCCCGGAGCCGGGTGAGCGCCGCCCGCAGGGCGGCGGCGGTCTCCTCGCCGAGGTACGCGGTCCACTCGGCCTCGACCTCGGCCTCGACCCGCCGGGCCAGCGCCACGACCCGCTCGCCGCGGTCGGCCATCTGCACCAGCCGGGCCCGGCCGTCGGTCGGGTCGGCCACCCGGCGGACGTAGCCGGCGGCCTCCAGCTGGTCGACGAGGTGCCCGGCGGTCTGCTTGGTGACCAGCGCCTGCTCGGCGAGGTCGGTCAGCCGCGTGCCGGTGCGGCCGATCCTCGCGGCGATGCGGCCCTGGGCGGCGGTGATGTCGTCGAAGCCGGCCGCGGCCAGCGCCGCCAGGATCCGCGCCTCCATGGCCCGGTGCGGGTAGAAGCACAGCAGCCCCAGGTTCTGCCGCTCCTCCGGTCCCTCGGTCACGGTGCCCCTTGACGACGGTCAGATCCTCTGACGAAACTTGTCAGAGGATCGTACCAACCGGGTGGAGGCGTCATGGACCTCGACGACGTGTGGCGGACCATCGACGCCGAGCGGCTGAGCCTCGCTGACCTGCTGGAGGACCTCTCCCCCACCGAGTGGGAGACCCCGTCGCTGTGCTCCGGCTGGCGGGTCGGGGACGTCGCCGTGCACCTGACCCAGGCGCACATGGGGCTCGGCGCGGCGCTCGTCGCGGCGGTCCGTGCGCGCGGCAGCTTCGACCGGATGATCCGGGACTCGGCTCTGCGCGCGGCGCCGCTGCCGCCCGCGGAGTGCGCCCGGCGGTTGCGTGCGATGGCCGGCTCGCGGCGTACGGCACCGTTCCTCAGCCCGCTGGAGCCGCTCATGGACGTCCTCGTCCACGGACAGGACATCGCACTCCCCCTGGGTCGCTGCCGGCCGATGCCCCCGGCCGCCGCGGCAGCGGCCGCACAGCGCGCGTGGGACATGGGGTTTCCCTTCCGGGCACAGCGGCGGCTGACCGGCCTCCGGCTCTCGGCGACCGACACCGGCTGGACCGTCGGCGACGGCGCTCCCGTGGAGGGTCCCGTCGCGGCGCTCCTGCTGCTGGTCACCGGCCGCGAGGCCGCGCTCGGCCAGCTCGACGGGGAGGGTGCCCGGCTGCTCGCCGGCCGCCGGGACGGCGACGTCGCGGGCTCGGGGGCCGATCGAGCCTGACAGCCGGCGACGCCGGCGGGGCCGGACGTGGAGGCCCGCTCAGCTCGGGCGCTCCCCGACCAGCAGGAGGACGCCATGACATGGGCAGTGACCATGGACGTGCCCGCACCGGTGGAGGTGTACGACGCCGTCCACGCCGAGGTCCTGCGCAGGGCCGGCGACACGACCGAGGGGCTCCTGGTGCACCTCGCCCGGGCCACACCGACCGGGTTCCAGGTCATCGAGGTCTGGGAGTCCAGGGAGGACGCCGAGCGCTTCGACCGTGAGCTGGTCCAGCCGGTCGTCGCCGAGCTCTCTCCCGACGGCCCCCCGCCCGGCGATCCCGTGGTCACCGAGTTCGAGGTCCGCGGCCTGGTCGTGCCCGGGACCGCCGTCGTCGTCTGACCGCTGCCCAGCCGGCCGCGCGGGAGCCGCGCCGTCCCGTCAGCCCCGCTCGCGCAGCGCGCGCAGGGCGGTCTTCCGGGCCTCGCCGGTCAGCCGGTCGAGGAAGACCTTCCCGTCGAGGTGGTCGACCTCGTGCTGCAGTGCGCGGGCCATCAGGCCGCTGCCCTCCAGGCGCAGCGGCTTGCCGGTGACGTCGAAGCCCTCGACGACGGCGTGCATGGCCCGCACCGTGGGCGCCCAGATGCCGGGGATGGACAGGCACCCCTCGTCGCCGTCCTGCGTCTCCTCGGACAGCTCGACGATGCGCGGGTTCACCATGTGCCCGATCACGCCGTCGACGTTGTAGGAGAACGCCCGCAGCCCCACCCCGATCTGCGGCGCGGCCACGCCGGCCCGTCCCGGGTCGGCCACGGTGTCCTCGAGGTCGCGGACCAGCGCGGCCAGCTCCTTGTCGAAGGCGCGCACCGCGTCGGCGGGGGTGCGGAGGACGGGGTCACCGAGCACGCGGATGGGGCGGATCGTCACGGCCGGCAGTCTCTCAGCCCAGGGACGGGCGCCGGACCAGCACCATCTCGTCGCGGTGCACCAGCTCCCGCTGGTACTCCGGGTCGAGCTCGCCGGTCTTGCGGCCGAGCAGCGGCGGCAGCTCGCGGGCGTCGAACGCGACGAGGCCGCGCGCGACCACGACGCCGTCCGGGCCGACCAGCTCCACGGGGTCGTCGGCGAGGAAGTCGCCGACCACGCCGGTGACGCCCGCCGCCAGCAGGGAGGCGTTGCGCTCGCGCACCGCCCGCACCGCGCCCTCGTCGAGGACCAGCCGCCCCCGGGGACGGGTGGCGAAGCGCAGCCAGAACTGCCGGGCGCGCGGGCGGGGGCCCATGACGGCGAACCGGGTGCCCACCGGCTCCCCGGCCAGCGCCGCGGCGGCCTGCACGGTGGAGGTGACGACGACCGGGACGCCGGCGTGCGCCGCGATCAGGGCGGCCTCCACCTTGGTCGCCATGCCGCCGGTGCCCACGCCGTTGCGCCGGGCCGTGCCCAGGGTGACGACGTCGAGGTCGGCGGGGTCGCGCACGGTGTCCAGCAGCCGGGCCGGCCCCTGCCGCGGGTCGCCGTCGTAGACGCCGTCGACGTCGGAGAGCAGCAGCAGCGCGTCGGCGTGCGCCACGTGGGCGACCAGGGCGGCGAGCCGGTCGTTGTCGCCGAAGCGGATCTCCTCGGTGGCCACCGTGTCGTTCTCGTTGACGATCGGCAGCACCCCGAGGGTGAGCAGCTTCTCCACCGTGCGCTGCGCGTTCCGGTAGTGGCTGCGCCGGGTGAGGTCGTCGGCGGTGAGCAGCACCTGGCCCACGGTGACGTCGTGGCGGGCGAACGCGTCGGCGTAGGTCTGCACCAGCCGCAGCTGCCCGACGCTGGCCGCGGCCTGCGCGGTCGCGAGGTCCCGCGGCCGGCCCTCGACGCCCAGGGGCGCCAGGCCGGCGGCGATCGCCCCGGAGGAGACGAGCACGACCTCCCGGCCGGCGGTGCGCGCGGCCCCGAGGACGTCGACCAGCGCCGCCAGCCGGCCCTCGTCGAGCCCGCCGGGCAGGGTGGTCAGCGACGACGAGCCGACCTTGACCACGACCCGCCGCGCGCCGGCGATCTCCGGCCGGGCGGTCACTCGTCGTCTCCGGTGGGGAGGTCCTCCTCGTCCCAGGTGTCGCTGAGCTCGAAGGGCACCCGGCGGGCCCGCTTGGCCGCCAGCCGCTCCTCGGCCCGCACCCGGTGCGGGGCGTCGATGCGCGCGTCGGTGCCGCGCCCGCCGAGCCCGGCGCTCTCCTCGACGGTGAGCGTGCCGGCCGGCAGGGTGGGCGCCCAGTCGAACGTGACCCCGCCGATGGTGACCGCGTCGCCCTCGCGGGCACCGGCCTTGGCCAGCTCCTCCTCGACACCGAGCCGGTTGAGCCGGTCGGCGAGGAAGCCCACGGCCTCGTCGTTGGTGAAGTCGGTCTGGCGCACCCAGCGCTCCGGCTTGACCCCGTGGACCACGAACGCCTCGTCGTCCTCCGGGTCGCGCTCGACGGTGAACCCGCTGTCGTCGACCGCGCGCGGGGTGAGGGTGATCCGGACCGCCTCGGGCTCCGGCAACGCGGCCCGGTGCTCGTCGACGGCGGTGGCCAGGGCGAAGCCGAGCTCGCGCAGCCCCTCCCCCGTCGCCGCGCTGACCGGGAAGACCTGCAGCCCGCGCTCCTCGAGGCCGGCGCGGACCAGGTCGACCAGCTCGCGGGCGTCCGGGACGTCGATCTTGTTGAGGACGGCGATCCGCAGCCGGCTCACCAGGTCGATCTCCTCGCCGCTGTACTCGGCGAGCTCGTGCTCCAGCGCCTCGATGTCGCTCTCGGGGTCACGGCCGGGCTCCATCGTCGCCATGTCGACCACGTGCACCAGCACGGCGCACCGCTCGATGTGGCGGAGGAACTCCAGACCCAGGCCCCTGCCTTCGGACGCCCCCGGGATCAGCCCCGGGACGTCGGCCATCGTGAAGGCGACGTCGCCGGCACGGACCACGCCGAGGTTGGGCACGAGCGTGGTGAAGGGGTAGTCGGCGATCTTGGGCCGGGCCGCCGACATCGCCGCGATCAGCGAGGACTTGCCCGCCGAGGGGAACCCGACCAGGCCGACGTCGGCGATGCTCTTGAGCTCGATGACGGCGTCGAACGCCTCCCCCGGCTCGCCGAGCAGCGCGAAGCCGGGGGCCTTGCGCCGGGAGTTGGCCAGCGCGGCGTTGCCCAAGCCGCCCTTGCCGCCGTGCGCGAGCACGACGCGGGTGCCGGCACCGACGAGGTCGGCGACGACCCGGCCGTCGGGGGTGCTCACCACGGTGCCGGCGGGGACCCGCAGGACGCGGTCCTCACCCCGGGCGCCGTGGCGGTTGCTGCCCTCGCCCGGGCGGCCGTTGCCGGCCTTCTGGTGCGGGCGGTGGTGGAAGTCCAGCAGGGTGTGCACGCTGGGGTCGACCTCGAGGACGACGTTGCCGCCGTCCCCGCCGTTGCCCCCGTCGGGCCCGCCCAGCGGCTTGAACTTCTCGCGGTGGATGGACGCCACCCCGTGGCCGCCGTTGCCGGCCGCCACGTGGACGACCACGCGGTCGACGAAAGCGGCCATGTCCGCGCCGCCTCTCAGTTCTCGGGTGTCAAGCGCCACGAGCGCACGGGCCGCCGGCCCGTGCGCTCGTGTGCGGGGTGAGTGTGCCGTCGGCCCTTCGGCCCCGTCCCGGGGCCCGGCCTGAGCCTGCGGAGGCCGGGGAGGACGTGGTCCTCTCTCAGGCCTCGACGGCGGCGATGGAGACGGTCCGGCGACCGCGCCGCGTGCCGAAGGTCACCGAGCCCGCCTCCAGGGCGAACAGCGTGTCGTCGCTGCCGCGACCGACACCCAGGCCCGGGTGGAAGTGGGTGCCGCGCTGGCGCACGATGATCTCGCCGGCCTTCACGACCTGACCACCGAAGCGCTTGACGCCGAGGCGCTGCGCGTTCGAGTCGCGGCCGTTGCGGGAGGACGAGGCGCCCTTCTTGTGTGCCATGTCGTCGTCAGCCCTTCGTGATGTCGCGGACCACGACGTCGGTGAGGGGCTGACGGTGCCCCTGACGCTTGTGGTAGCCGGTCTTGTTCTTGAACTTGTGGATGCGGATCTTCGGGCCCTTGCCGTGGCCGACGATCTCGCCGGTCACGGTCACGCCGGCCAGCGCCTGCGCGTCGCTGGTGACGGTGTCACCGTCGACCAGGAGCAGGGCCGGGAGGGTGACGGTGTCGCCCGCCTCACCCGCGAGACGGTTGACCGTGAACCGGTCGCCCACGGCCACCTTGTGCTGCCGGCCACCGGCCTTCACGACTGCGTACACCACTGACTCCTCGATCGCTTCTACGTGTCCTGTGTGCACCCCGACGACGGGCGCCGGGTGCTGGACGGGCCGCACGCCTGCCAGGCGACACCCTGCGGTGCCCGGCCCGTGGCGGTGCAACCCGACCAGCGTACCCGAGGGATCGGGACCGGGTCGAACCGGTGCCCGATCCCCCGGGCGGGGTCAGGAGGCCGGCGGGCCGGCCGGCCGGCTGGCCGCACGGCGGCGGCGCGGGCGAGTGGCCACCGCGGTGGCGGTCCCGTCGTCGGCCACCGGGGCCTCGGCCGCGGGCGCCTCGGTGGCGGGCTCGTCGACCGGCCCGGGGTCGTCGGGGCCGGCGCCCGCGGGCACCGCCTCCTCGTCGGCCGCGGCCGGCTCCCCGGTCAGCGAGACCTCGGTCACCGGTGCCTCGGCCGCCGCCAGGACGCTGCCGGCGTCCTCGACTGCCGCCTCGGCCGGAGCCGGGGCCTCAGCCGGGACCGTCCCGGCCGGAGCGACCTCGGGAACCTCGGCCGGGGTGTCGGCGCCGTCCGGGGTCCCGGCCTCGCCAGGGGTGTCGGCCTCGCCGGGGGTGTCGGCCTCGTCCGGGGTGTCGGCCTCGCCGGCGACGTCGTCGGCCGGCGCGGTCAGCACCGCGGCGTCCTCGGCGGCCCGCTCCTCCCCGGCCTGGCTGCGACCGCGGCGACCGCGGCTGCGGCGTCCCCCGGAGCGCGGGCTCTCGCCCTCGCCGTCCGGGGTGCCGGCGGCCCGCGCCGCCACCTCGACGGCGACGGTCTCGACGACGGCGACGGTCTCGACGACCTCGGCCGGGACGGCGTCCTTGGTCTGCTGGCCGTTGTCCCTGCCGCGGTCGGACCGGCCCTGGTCACGGCGGCCGTTGCCGCCGCCCGAGCCGCCGGGGCCGTTGCCGCCGCTGCGGCGCCGCTCGTCCACCGGATCGGTGGTCACCAGGACGCCGCGGCCCCGGCAGTGCTCGCACGGCTCGGAGAAGACCTCGAGCAGCCCCTGGCCGACCCGCTTGCGGGTCATCTGGACCAGGCCC
This sequence comes from Geodermatophilus sp. SYSU D00705, assembly GCF_054050135.1. Lineage (NCBI taxonomy): Bacteria > Bacillati > Actinomycetota > Actinomycetes > Geodermatophilales > Geodermatophilaceae > Geodermatophilus > Geodermatophilus sp. SYSU D00705. Next base: position 128,004 of record NZ_JBJGYT010000006.1, read on the forward strand.
AGCGAGGTGACCTCGGCGACCTGGTGCTTGGTGCGGTCGCGGCCCAGGCACTCGGTCAGCCGCCGCAGCACCAGGTCCCGGTTGCTCTCGAGCACCATGTCGATGAAGTCGATGACGATGATGCCGCCGATGTCGCGCAGCCGGAGCTGGCGGACGATCTCCTCGGCCGCCTCCATGTTGTTGCGCGTGACGGTCTGCTCGAGGTTGCCGCCGGAGCCGGTGAACTTGCCGGTGTTGACGTCGACGACGGTCATCGCCTCGGTGCGGTCGATGACCAGGGAGCCGCCCGAGGGCAGCCACACCTTGCGGTCCAGTGCCTTGGCCAGCTGCTCGTCGATGCGCAGGTCGCGGAAGACGTCGCCCTCGCCGGTGAACCGGGACAGCCGGCCGGTCAGCTCCGGGGAGACGTGCGCGACGTAGGCCTCGACGGTGTCCCAGGCGTCGTCGCCCTGGACGACGAGCTCCTTGAAGTCCTCGTTGAACACGTCGCGGATGACGCGGATCGCGAGGTCCGGCTCGCCGTACAGCAGCGTCGGCGCGCTGGAGGTGGAGTCCGCCTTCTTCGAGATGACCTCCCACTGCGCCTGCAGCCGGGCGACGTCGCGGGTCAGCTCCTCCTCCGAGGCGCCCTCCGCGGCGGTGCGGATGATGACGCCGGCGTCCTCGGGGACGATCTTCTTGAGCACGTCCTTGAGCCGCTGCCGCTCGGTGTCGGGCAGCTTGCGGCTGATGCCGGTCATCGAGCCGCCGGGCACGTAGACCAGGAACCGGCCGGGCAGGTTGATCTGCTGGGTCAGCCGGGCGCCCTTGTGGCCGATCGGGTCCTTGGTGACCTGCACCAGCACCTTGTCGCCGGACTTCATCGCCTGCTCGATCGAGCGCTGCTTGCCGGACAGGCCGGCAGCGTCCCAGTTGACCTCACCGGCGTACAGGACGGCGTTGCGCCCCTTGCCGATGTCGATGAAGGCCGCCTCCATGCTGGGCAGCACGTTCTGCACCCGGCCGAGGTAGACGTTGCCGGCGAAGGACGTCGCCTGCGCCTGGGTCACGTAGTGCTCCACCAGCACGTCGTCCTCGAGGACGGCGATCTGGGTGCGCTCGCCCCGCTGGCGGATGACCATCTTGCGGTCGACGGCCTCACGGCGGGCGAGGAACTCGGCCTCGGTGAGGATCGGCGCGCGGCGGCGGCCACTGTCGCGGCCGTCGCGGCGGCGCTGGCGCTTGGCCTCGAGCCGGGTGGACCCGGTGACGCCCTTGACGTCGTCGTCGCTGGTGGTGCGGCCGTTGCGGCCGGCCCGCTCCGGGCGGTCGTCGTCGGCCTCGGCGGCGGCCTCACCCTCGCCGCTGCTCCCCCGGCGGCGGCGCCGGCGCCGGCGGCGGGTGCTGGAGCCGCCCTCGGCCTCCTCGCCCTCGGCGGTGTCCTCACCGCCGTCGGTGTCGCCCTCGGTGTCGTCCTCGTCGGGCTCCTCGGCGCCCTGCTCGTCGCCGGAGTCCTCGTCCTGGTCCACGTCGGAGTCCTCGGCGTCGCCGGCCTCGTCGCCGCTGCGACCCCGGCCGCGGCCGCGGCGCCCGCGACGGCGGCGACGGCTGCCGGCCGAACCGGTGTCGTCGCGGTCCTCCGCCTCGGCGTCAGCCTCGGTGTCCGCGTCGGCCTCGGTGTCGGCGGCCTCGTCCTCCTCGGTCTCGACCGCCTCGACGGTGGCCGGCTCGTCATCGGTGGCCCGGCGGCGGGAGCGCCCGCGGCGGGACCGGGGGGCCGGCGTCTCCTCCTCGTCGCGGTCCTCCGCCGGCTGGGCGCCGGCCTCCTCGACCACCGGGGACTCGGCGGGACGGCGGCTGCGCCGGCGCGGTGCGGGCGGCGCCTCGGGCTCGGCCGGGGCGACGAAGCTGACGAAGGCCGGCATCGGGGGCGCGGCTGCCGCCGGGGAGGCGTAGGCCCCGGGGTCGGCGGCACCGGCCGGCCGGGTGGCGCGGCGGCGCGGCCGCGCGATGACCGCGGTGGGCTCCGGGGAGCTGAACTGGGCGCCGAACCGGGAGGCGGGGTGCTCCTCGGGCTCCGGCTCGGCCTCGGCCCCGGCCGGGGGCACTGCCTCGGTCTGGGGCCCTGCCTCGTCCTGGGGCGTCGCCTCGTCCTGGGGCGTCGCCTCGTCCTGGGGCGTCGCCTCGTCCTGGGGCGCCGCCTCGTCCTGGGGCACCGCCTCGTCCTGGGGCGCCGCCTCGGCCTCCGCGGCTGCCGGCTCCGGCGCGTCCACGGGTGCGGTCTCGGGCGCCGGCTCGGTGGTGGCCTCCGCTGCCGGGGTCGGCTCCGGGGCCTCCCCGGTGTCCGCGATGTCGGTCTCCTCGGCCTCCTCGGGCAGGACTGCGGGGTCCAGTCCCTCGTCGGCCGGCTGGGCGGTGGCGGGGGTGGTGTCGTCGTTCTGGTCGGCCACGAGGGCTCGCCTCCTGTGTGGTGCTCCCGGGCGCCGATCACGAGGACTGGCGGCCGCGCAGGAGCACGGGTTGGGCGGGTCGGGCCGCCGCGCGGGTACGGCGGCGAGCTCGACTCGCGAAGTCTGTGGGCCGGCGCCCGCGCGGTGGTGCCGCGGCCGGTGCCGGGTGGAGCTGGTCTTCGGTCCTGCGAGATCTCGGGGTCGCGTCACGCCTGGCAGCCGTGCCGCTCGACGTCGCGAGGCTCCGGCCCCACCGGTCAGACCGCCGCGTGCTCCCCCTGGCAGCGGGTGCGCGCCGCGCGGTCCGGACCGAGCGGGTCGGCCACGATCCCGTTGTCGTCGAGCCGGCCCTGCGCCTCACGCACGGCCCGAGGGGGCGACGGCGGGCGCAGGTCGGCGACGGCAGCGAGAGCGGCCAACACGTCGTCGGGTCGAACGGCGGGCGTCACCTGCCGGACGACCATGGTCAGTATGGCACAACCTGCTGTGCCGGCCGCCGCAGCGGAGGCCACCGGCTCGCGCGCGTCGACGTCCCGCAGGCCGTTCTTGGTGCGCTTGGCGACGGTCACCACGTCGCTGGCCAGGAAGGTCGCGACGGCGGCCGCGAGCTCCTCCGGCTCCACGCCCGGCAGCTCCACGCGCCAGCGCGCGGCGTCGATCCGGTCGGCGAGCGAGCCGCCGCCCTCGGCGGCCTCGACGCACTCGAGGACGTCGACCCCCGGGGGCAGCGACGCGTCCAGCGCGGCCCGCACCGCCTCGGGGTCGCGGGCCTCGGCGAGGCCGATCTCGACGTACTCGGCCTCGCTGGCCGCACCGGTCGGGGCCGCGCCGACGTAGGAGATCTTCGGGTGCGGGCTGAACCCGGCCGAGAACGCCATGGGGACGCCGGCCCGGCGCAGCGCGCGCTCCAGCGCCCGCGCGAGGTCGCGGTGCGAGGCGAAGCGCAGGGGGCCGCGCTTGGCGTAGCGCAGCCGCAGCTTCTGGACCGTCGGCGGCGGGGGCGGGCCCTCCGGCTGGCGTGCCACTACCGGCCGACGACCGTGAGCGGGAGCAGACTGCGCCCGGTCGGCCCGATCTGGATCTCGGTGCCGTTGGTCGGGCAGACGCCGCAGTCGTAGCAGGGGGTCCACCGGCAGTCGGCGACCTCCTCCTCGCTCAGGGCCTCCTGCCAGTCGTCCCAGAGCCACTCCTTGTCGAGCCCGGAGTCCAGGTGGTCCCAGGGCAGGATCTCCTCCTGGGTCCGCTCGCGGGTGGTGAACCAGTCCAGGTCGACCCCGAAGGCGCCGAGCTCCTCGGCCGCGGCCGCCGTCCAGCGCTCGTAGGAGAAGTGCTCGCTCCAGCCGTCGAACTTCCCGCCCTCGCGCCACACCCGCTCGATGACCCGGCCGACGCGGCGGTCGCCGCGGGACAGCAGGCCCTCGACCACGCCCGGCTTGCCGTCGTGGTAGCGCAGGCCGATGGAGCGGCCGATCCGGCGGTCGGCGTTGATCGCCTGGCGGAGCACCCGCAGCCGGTGGTCGATGGTCTCGGCGCTGGCCTGCCCGGCCCACTGGAACGGGGTGTGCGGCTTGGGCACGAACCCGCCGATGGAGACGGTGCAGCGGACGTCCTTGGAGCCGCTGGCCTCGCGCCCGGCGCGGATGACCTCCACCGCCAGGTCGGCGATCTCCAGCACGTCCTCGTCGGTCTCGGTGGGCAGACCGCACATGAAGTAGAGCTTCACCTGCCGCCAGCCGTTGGCGTAGGCGGTGGTGACGGTGCGGACGAGGTCCTCCTTGGACACCGTCTTGTTGATCACCCGGCGGATCCGCTCGCTGCCGCCCTCGGGAGCGAAGGTGAGACCGCTCCGCCGGCCGTTGCGGGAGAGCTCGTTGGCCAGGGTCACGTTGAAGGCGTCCACGCGGGTGGACGGCAGCGACAGGCCGGTGTTGGTGCCCTCGTAGCGGTCGGCGAGCTCCTTGGCCAGCTGGCCGATCTCGGAGTGGTCGGCGCTGGACAGCGACAGCAGCCCGACCTCCTCGTAGCCGGTGGCCCGCAGCCCCTGGTCGACCATCGAGCCGATGCCGGTGATCGTCCGCTCGCGCACCGGCCGGGTGATCATCCCGGCCTGGCAGAACCGGCAGCCGCGGGTGCAGCCGCGGAAGATCTCCACGCTCATCCGCTCGTGCACCGACTCGGCCAGCGGCACCAGCGGGGTCTTCGGGTACGGCCACTCGTCGAGGTCCATGACGGTGCGCTTGCCGACCCGCGCCGGGACGTCGTCCCGCGTCCGGGTCACGGCCGCGATCGCGCCGTCCGGACCGTAGGAGACCGCGTAGAACCGCGGCACGTACACGCCGTCCACCCGCGCGAGGCGGGCCAGCAGCTCGACCCGGCCGCCGGGCCGGCCCTGCTCCTTCCACGCCGCGACGACGTCGGTGATGTCGCCGACGACCTGCTCGCCGTCACCGAGGACGGCGCAGTCGACGAAGTCCGCGATGGGCTCGGGGTTGAACGCGGCGTGCCCGCCGGCCACCACCACGGGGTGGTCCTCGTCGCGGTCGAGGGCGTGCAGCGGGATGCGGGCGAGGTCGAGGGCCTCGAGCAGGTTCGTGTAGCCCAGCTCGGTGGCGAAGCTGACCCCGAGCAGGTCGAAGTCGCGGACGGCGCGGTGCGCGTCGACGGTGAACTGCGGGACGCCGTGCTCGCGCATCAGGCCGGCGAGGTCGGGCCAGACGGCGTAGGTGCGCTCGGCGAGGGCGTCGGGGCGCTCGTTGAGCACCTCGTAGAGGATCATCAGGCCCTGGTTGGGCAGCCCGACCTCGTAGGCGTCGGGGTACATCAGCGCCCAGTGGACGGCGACGTCGTCCCAGGCCTTCACCTGCGCGTTCAGCTCACCGCCGACGTACTGGATCGGCTTCTGCACCTGCGCGAGGAGCGGTTCGAGGCGGGGGTAGAGAGTCTCCCCCGAGGCATGGCGCGTGGTCCCAGTCATGACCCGTCCAGGGTAGACGCGCCTCTCCCGGGACGAGATCGGCGATCTCGTGGCCATCAGCAGCGGATCGCCACGAGACCGCCGATCTCGCGGGGTGGTCAGCCCAGGTCGGGGAAGAACAGCTTGATCTCGCGCGCGGCGGACTCGGGCGAGTCGGAGCCGTGCACGATGTTGTTCTGCACCTCGAGGGCGAAGTCACCGCGGATGGTGCCCGGGCCGGCCTGCACCGGGTCGGTGGCGCCGGCCAGCGCCCGGAAGGCCTCGATCGCCCGCGGGCCCTCGACGACCAGGGCCATGAGCGGGCCGCTGGTGATGAACTCGACCAGCGACGGGAAGAACGGCCGCTCCCGGTGCTCGGCGTAGTGCGTCTCGGCGACCTCGGCGGTCAGGGTGCGCAGCTCGGCGGCGACCAGGCGGAGGCCCTTGGCCTCCAGGCGCGAGATCACCTCGCCGACCAGGCCGCGGGCGACGCCGTCGGGCTTGACGAGGACCAGGGTGCGAGGAGTGGCTTCAGACACGAGCGCGGAGCCTACGCGGCGGGATCGCCGCCGTTCCGGGGCGCGGGTTCGCGGAACGGGGAGCCGAGCAGCTCCTTGCGGATCTGCAGCAGGTACAGCCAGATGAGCACGAACGCGCCGGCGACGAACCACATCACGCTGTTGAGGAAGCCGGTGGCCAGCAGCGGCACCTGCAGCGCGGTGGCCGCGACCAGTCCCCAGGCCCGGCGCTGCACGCCCGCGGCGAGGATCAGCAGCACCGCCAGCACGAGCAGCGCCGTGAGCCGGCCACCGGTCAGCCCGGGCCCGCTCTGGGCGATGCCCCGCGGCACGAAGAGCACCGCGATGCCCTCGAGCACGAGCACCCCCGCGGCCGCGCCCCGCAGTGCCCGGGCCGCGCGCACCGGGTCGGGCGCCGTCACGGCGTCGTCCCGCCCATGAGGGTGCGGGCCTCCCCCGCCGTGACCACGCTGCCGGTGACCAGCACGCCGGAGCCGCCGAGGGCGTCGTCCGGTCCGGCCTCGGCCAGCTCGATGGCCTCGGTGAGGGCCTCGGGCAGCCGCGGCGAGACGCTCACCCGGTCGGCCCCGAAGACGTCGACGGCCAGCGCGCCCAGCTCGTCGGCCGGCATCGCCCGCGGGGAGCTGTTCTGGGTGACGACGAGCTCGGCGCAGATCTCCTCGAGTGCGGCCAGCATCCCGGCGACGTCCTTGCCGTGCACCGCCCCGACCACGCCGACCAGCCGGGTGAAGTCGAAGGACTCGCGGATCGCCTCCACGGTCGCGGCCATGCCGGCGGGGTTGTGCGCGGCGTCGACCAGCACCGTCGGGCTGGTGCGCACCCGCTCCAGCCGGCCGGGCGAGCGGACCGCGGCGAACGCGGCCCGCACCGTGTCGAGGTCGACGGTGCCGGTGGTGGCGCCGGCCCCGAGGAACGCCTCGACGGCGGCCAGCGCGGTGGCGGCGTTCTGCGCCTGGTGGGCGCCGAACAGCGGGATGAAGACCTCGTCGTACTCGCCGCCGAGACCCTGCAGCCGCAGCTGCTGCCCGCCGACGGCGACCTTCCGCTCGAGGACGCCGAACTCGGTGCCCTCGCGGGCGACGACGGCCTCCACCTCGACCGCGCGGCGCACCAGCGTGTCGAGGGCGCCGGGCTGCTGCCGGGCGAGGACGGCGATCGAGTCGGGCTTGATGATCCCGGCCTTCTCCCCGGCGATCGTGGGGACGTCGGGCCCGAGGTACTCGGCGTGGTCGAGCGCGACGGGCGTGACCACGGCGACGCGGGCGTCCACCACGTTGGTGGCGTCCCAGGTGCCGCCCATCCCGACCTCGATGACGGCGACGTCGACCGGGGCGTCGGCGAAGGTCGCGTAGGCCATGCCGACCATGACCTCGAAGAAGCTCATCGGGTGCTCGCCGGCGGTGTCGACCATCTGCACGTAGGGCGCGATGTCGTCGAAGGTCTCCACGAACCGCTCGGCGCTGACCGGCTCGCCGTCGAGGACGATCCGCTCGCGCACCGACTGCAGGTGCGGGCTGGTGAAGCGGCCCACCCGCAGCCCGAAGCCGCGCAGCAGCTCGTCGACCATGCGGGCGGTCGTCGTCTTGCCGTTGGTGCCGGCGACCTGGATGGCGGGGTAGGCACGGTGCGGACTGCCCAGCAGGTCCACGAGCGCGGAGATGCGGCCCAGCGACGGCTGGAGGCGGCTCTCCGGCCAGCGGCCGAGCAGCTCTGCCTCCACCCGGGCGAGGTCACCGGTGCTGCTGCTGCTCATCCTCCCCAGGATGCCAGTCGCCCACTTCCTAGGATGAGGTACATGGTTCCCGACAACGCGACCCCCGCCACCCCTGCGCCGGGAGCCTCCGTCGGCGTACCGGAGAAGCCGTCGCTGGACGGGCTCGAGGAGAAGTGGACCGGCCGCTGGGCGGCCGAGGACACCTACGCCTTCGACCGGGCGGCCGCGCTGGCCGGCCCGCGCGAGCAGATCTGGTCGATCGACACTCCCCCGCCGACGGCCAGCGGCTCCCTGCACGTGGGGCACGTGTTCAGCTACACCCACACCGACATCGTCGCCCGCTACCAGCGGATGCGCGGCAAACACGTCTTCTACCCGATGGGCTGGGACGACAACGGCCTGCCCACCGAGCGCCGGGTGCAGAACTACTACGGCGTCCGCTGCGACCCGTCGCTGCACTACGACGAGGGCTTCCAGCCGCCGGCCAAGCCGGGCAAGGACCAGCTGCCGATCTCCCGGCGCAACTTCGTCGAGCTGTGCGAACGGCTGACCGCGGTCGACGAGGCCGCCTTCGAGGAGCTGTGGCGCCGCGTCGGGCTGTCGGTGGACTGGTCGAACGTCTACCGGACGATCTCGGCGTCCTCCCGCGCCACGGCGCAGCGGATGTTCCTGCACAACCTCGCCCGCGGCGAGGCCTACGCGCAGGAGGCACCGACCCTCTGGGACGTCACCTTCCGGACGGCGGTCGCGCAGGCCGAGCTCGAGGACCGCGAGCGGCCCGGCGCCTACCACCGGATCTCCTTCTCCGGCCCGTCCGGCCCGGTCTTCATCGAGACCACCCGCCCCGAGCTCCTCCCCGCCTGCGTCGCCCTGGTCGCCCACCCCGACGACGAGCGCTACCAGTCGCTGTTCGGCTCCTCCGTGCGGACGCCGGTGTTCGACGTCGAGGTCCCGGTGGTGGCCCACCGCCTCGCCGAGCCGGACAAGGGCTCCGGCATCGCGATGATCTGCACCTTCGGCGACCTCAACGACGTCACCTGGTGGCGGGAGCTGCAGCTGCCCACCCGCGCGGTCATCGGCTGGGACGGCCGGCTGGTGCCCGACCCGCCGGCGGGGCTGTCCTCCGACGGCGCGGCGTCGGCCTACGGCGAGCTGGCCGGCAAGACGGCGCACGCGGCCCGCGAGCGCATGGTCGAGCTGCTGCGCGAGTCCGGCGACCTGCACGGCGACCCGAAGCCGATCACCCACCCGGTCAAGTTCTTCGAGAAGGGCGACCGGCCGCTGGAGATCGTCACCACGCGGCAGTGGTACATCCGCAACGGCGGCCGGGACGCCGAGCTGCGCGACGCCCTGATCGCCCGCGGCCGCGAGATCCGGTGGGTGCCCGAGCACATGCGGCACCGCTACGACAACTGGGTCGAGGGCCTCAACGGCGACTGGCTGATCAGCCGGCAGCGGTTCTTCGGCGTCCCCTTCCCGGTCTGGTACCGGCTGGACTCCGAGGGCGAGCCGGACTACACCGACCCGATCCTCGCGCCCGAGTCGGCGCTGCCGGTCGACCCGTCGTCCGACGTGCCGGAGGGCTTCACCGAGGAGCAGCGCGGCGTGCCCGGCGGGTTCATGGCCGACCCCGACGTCATGGACACCTGGGCGACGTCCTCGCTGTCCCCGCAGGTGGCCTCGGGTTGGGACACCGACCCCGAGCTGTTCGCCAAGGTCTTCCCGATGGACCAGCGGCCGCAGGCGCACGACATCATCCGCACCTGGCTGTTCTCCACCGTCGTCCGGTCGCACTTCGAGTTCGGCACGGTGCCGTGGACGCACGCGACGATCTCCGGCTTCGTCGTCGACCCCGACCGCAAGAAGATGTCGAAGTCGAAGGGCAACGTCGTCACCCCGATCGACGTGCTGGAGCGCTTCGGCACCGACGCCGTCCGCTGGCGGGCCGCCGGTGCGCGCCCGGGGGCGGACTCGCCGTTCGACGAGGCGCAGATGAAGGTCGGCCGCCGGCTGGCCATCAAGATCCTCAACGTCGGCAAGTTCGTGCTGGGGCTGGGGGCGTCGGCCGACCTGTCGGCCTCGGCCGTGACCGAGCCGATGGACCTGGGTCTGCTGGCCGGGCTGGCGGCCGTGGTCGACGAGGCGACGGCGGCGATGGAGGCCTACAACTACACCCGCGCCCTCGAGGTCACCGAGGCCTTCTTCTGGACCTTCTGCGACGACTACGTGGAGCTGGTGAAGTCCCGCGCCTACGGGTCGGACGACGCCGCCCGCTCCGCCCAGGCCACGCTGGCGATCGCGCTGTCGGTGCAGCTGCGCCTGTTCGCCCCGGTGCTGCCTTTCGTCACCGAGGAGGTCTGGTCCTGGTGGCAGGCCGGCTCGGTGCACCGCGCCCCGTGGCCGGCGGCCGGGGAGCTGCCGACCGGGGGGGACCCGACGGTGGTGACGGTCGTGGCCGCGGCGCTGGCCGGGGTGCGCAAGGCGAAGTCCGACGCCAAGCAGTCGATGCGGGCCGACGTCGAGTCGGCGACCGTCACCGCGCCGGCCGAGCAGGTGCCGCTGGTGGAGGCCGGTCGCCGTGACCTCGCCGAGGCCGGGCGGATCGCGGCGCTGTCGGTGGCCGCCGGGGAGGGCCCGCTCACGGTGGACGTCGTCCTCGCCCCCACCCCGGAGGCCTGACCGGCTGCTTGCTCGAGCGTGTGCGCTGAGGCCCGGTTCCGCCGCTCGGAACCGGGCCTCAGCGCACACGCGGGGAGCCGATCACCACGCGCCGCCCTGAGAACGGGACGAGCCCGCCCCCGGTGACCGGGGACGGGCTCGTCGTCGCTGAGCGTCGAGGCTCAGGCGCTCTTCTCGCGGGGGGCGCGGGTGGGCTTGCGGGGCACGATCGTCGGGTTGACGTGCTCCAGCACGACCTCCTTGGTGATCACCACGGAGGCGACGTCGTCCCGGCTGGGGACGTCGTACATGACCGACTGGAGGACCTCCTCCATGATCGCCCGCAGGCCACGCGCACCGGTGCCACGCAGGATGGCCTGGTCGGCGATGGCCTCGAGGGCGTCCTCGGTGAACTCCAGCTCCACCCCGTCGAGCTCGAACAGCCGGCGGTACTGGCGCACCAGGGCGTTCTTCGGCTCGGTGAGGATGTTGATCAGCGCCTCGCGGTCCAGCTTCTGCACGCTGGTGATCACGGGGAGACGACCGATGAACTCGGGGATCATCCCGAACTTCAGCAGGTCCTCCGGCATGACCTCGGCGAAGGCGTTGGCCTCCTCGATCTCCTTCTTGCCGCGGATCTCCGAGCCGAAGCCGATGCCCTGCTTGCCGGCCCGCTGCTCGATGATCTTCTCCAGCCCGGCGAAGGCGCCGCCCACGATGAACAGCACGTTCGTCGTGTCGATCTGGATGAACTCCTGGTGCGGGTGCTTGCGGCCACCCTGCGGCGGCACCGACGCCGTCGTCCCCTCGAGGATCTTCAGCAGCGCCTGCTGCACGCCCTCGCCGGACACGTCGCGGGTGATCGACGGGTTCTCGCTCTTGCGGGCGATCTTGTCGACCTCGTCGATGTAGATGATGCCGGTCTCGGCGCGCTTGACGTCGTAGTCGGCGGCCTGGATCAGCTTGAGCAAGATGTTCTCGACGTCCTCACCGACGTAGCCGGCCTCGGTGAGGGCGGTCGCGTCGGCGATGGCGAAGGGGACGTTGAGCATCCGCGCCAGCGTCTGGGCGAGGTGCGTCTTGCCGCAGCCGGTCGGGCCCATGAGCAGGATGTTGGACTTGGCCAGCTCGACCGAGTCGTCCCGCCCGCCGACGCCGCCGGCCTGCACCCGCTTGTAGTGGTTGTAGACCGCCACCGAGAGCGTGCGCTTGGCCTTGTCCTGGCCGATCACGTACTGCTCGAGGAAGTCGTGGATCTCCTTGGGCTTCGGCAGCTCGTCGAACTTCAGGTCCGACGACTCCGAGAGCTCTTCCTCGATGATCTCGTTGCAGAGGTCGATGCACTCGTCGCAGATGTAGACCCCGGGGCCAGCGATGAGCTTCTTGACCTGCTTCTGGCTCTTGCCGCAGAACGAGCACTTGAGCAGGTCACCGCTCTCACCGATTCGTGCCACCTGCTGACCTCCACCTCGGGGAATCAGGCCCTGGTCTCAGGTACCTGCGTGTGAACTGGTGCTTGTCCCGTACACGGCCCCGCACTCCGCGAGGCTCTCCTCCCGGCTTTCCTGCCGGGGATCGGGCGCTCGCCGACGGTACCTGCCGGCACCGATCCGGCCGGGTGATGACTCGCCCGGCCGGGACGATGCTGACCTCATGCGTCCCGCGTCCCCCGACGGTACGGGTCGAGGGCGCGACACGCGCACCCTCGACCCGCACCGATCGGGTTCAGCCGGGAAGTGCGTTGAGCTTCCGGCTCTGGATCACCTGGTCGACGATGCCGTAGGCCTTGGCCTCGTCGGCGGTCAGGATCTTGTCGCGCTCGATGTCGGTGCGGACCTGCTCGACGGTCTGCCCGGTGTGGCGGGCGAGGATCTCCTCCATCTGCGACCGCACCCGCTGGATCTCCGCGGCGTGGATCTCGAGGTCGGAGACCTGGCCACCGGACTCACCCGACGGCTGGTGGATGAGCACCCGCGAGTACGGCAGCGCCAGCCGCTTGCCCGGCGTCCCGGCGGCCAGCAGGACGGCGGCGGCGGAGGCGGCCTGGCCCATGCAGACGGTCTGGATGTCGGGGCGGACGAACATCATCGTGTCGTAGATCGCCATCAGCGAGGTGAACGAGCCACCGGGCGAGTTGATGTAGATCGTGATGTCGCGGTCGGGGTCGGCCGACTCGAGCGTGATGAGCTGGGCCATCACGTCGTTGGCCGAGGCGTCGTCGATCTGCACCCCGAGGAAGATGATCCGTTCCTCGAAGAGCTTGTTGTAGGGGTTGGACTCCTTCATGCCGTAGCTGGTCCGCTCCACGAAGGAGGGGAGCACGTAACGGCTGGAGGGCATCTGGAAGCTCATTGCTCGTTCTCCTCGGACCCTCAGTTGTCGGTGACCGGGTTGGCGCTGTCGGTCATGGTGGCCCGGCTGACGACGTGGTCGACGAAGCCGTACTCGAGGGCTTCCTGCGCGGTGAACCAGCGGTCGCGGTCGGAGTCCTTCTCGATCTGCTCGATCGGCTGCCCGGTGTGCAGCGACTGCAGCTCGTTGAGCTCCCGCTTGGTGCGGCGGAACAGGTCGGCCTGGATGGCGATGTCGGACGCGGTGCCGCCGACGCCGGCCGAGGGCTGGTGCATCATGATCCGCGCGTGCGGCAGGGCGTAGCGCTTGCCCTTGGTGCCGGCGGTCAGCAGGAACTGGCCCATCGAGGCGGCCAGGCCCATGCCGTAGGTGGCGACGTCGCAGTCGATGAACTGCATCGTGTCGTAGATGGCCATGCCCGCCGTGACCGAGCCGCCGGGCGAGTTGATGTAGAGGTGGATGTCCTGCTTCGGGTCCTCGGCGGACAGCAGGAGCATCTGGGCGGCGAGCTGGTTGGCGATCACGTCGTCCACCTGGCTGCCCAGGAAGATGATGCGCTCGCGCAGCAGACGCTCGTAGACCGAGTCGTTGAGGTTCATCCCCCCGGCGGCGGCACGCAGCAGCGGCGCGCTCGCCAGGTTCGGGTTGGTGCTCACGGGTGTGGTGACCTCCGTAGGACTGTCGGGCAGTCGGTCTCGGTGGGTGGGGCTGGGTGGTGCGGGCCCGGGGGCCGCTGCGCCTGGTCTGCGTCGACCCTAACGCGCAGGCGGTGGGGAGCAGTCCCGACGCGGGCGGTGTTCGCCGTGGGCGCAGCGGCCCGGCCGGGACGGTCCGCAGGACGAGCGACGCCGCCCCTCCCCGGGTTCGGGGCGGGACGGCGTCGGTCGTCGGTGCGGGTGCGGGTCAGGCCTTGGCGGCGTCCCCGGTCTCCTCGGTGCCGGCCTCGGCCGGCGCCTCGGCGACCTCGTCCTCGGCGGCCTCGTCCTCGGTGGACTCGGCGGCGGTGGACTCGGCGGCGGCGTCTGCGGCCTGGACGGTGCGCGGGCGGAGCGCCTCGAGGTCGACGACGTTGCCCGAGGCGTCGGTGATCGTCGTCTGCTCGAGCAGCTGGGCCAGGGCCTTGGTGCGGCGGACGTCGGCGACGAACTCGGCGATGTTGCCGCCCTGCTGCAGCTGCTGCGCGTACTGCTCGGGGCTCATCCGGTTGCGCTGGGCCTGGGCCATGATCTGCGCGGACAGGTCCTCGTTGTCGACGGTGACCTCACGGGCGTCGGCGACGGCGTCCAAGATGAACTGGGTCCGCACCGCCTCCTCGATGTTCTTGCGCTGGTCGGCGTCGTAGGCCTCGCGGTCGGTGACGCCCGACATCTGGAGGAAGGCGTCCCAGTCCATGCCGGCCTGCTGGAGCTGGGCCTGCATCGACTGGTTGCGCCACTCGACCTCGCGCGCGACCAGGTTCTCCGGGACGGGCACCTCGACGGACTCGATCAGGTGCTCGATCAGCTTGTCGCGGGCCTGCGCGCCCTGCTGGAGGACCTTGGTGCGGGACAGCCGCGTGCGGACGTCGTCGCGCAGCTCCTCGAGGGTGTCGAACTCGCTGGCGGTGGAGGCGAACTCGTCGTCCAGCTCCGGCAGCTCCTTGGTCTTCACCGAGCGCACGGTGACGGTGACGTCGGCCTCCCGGCCGGCGTCGGGGCCGTTGAGCAGCGCGGTCCGGAAGGTCTTCGACTCGTCGACGGACAGCCCGCGGACCGCGTCGTCGAGGCCCTCCATCAGGTTGCCGGATCCCACCTCGTAGGACATGCCGGTGGTCGAGCCGTCCTCGAGCACCTCGCCGTCGAGCTTGGCCTCGAGGTCGATGGAGACGAAGTCGCCCTCCTCGACGGCGCGGTCGACGGCGGTCAGCATGGCGAACCGCTCGCGCATGACGGAGATCTGCTCGTCGATCTCCTCGTCGGTGACCTCGACGTCGTCGACGGTCACGGACAGCTCGTCCAGCGAGGGCAGCTCGACCTTGGGGGCGACGTCGACCTCGGCGGTGAAGGCCAGGGTGTCGTTGTCGTCGAGGCGGGTGACCTCGATGTCGGGCTGGCCCAGCACGCGGACCTGGTTCTCGCGGACGACCTCGGAGTAGACCTCCGGGATGGCGTGCTGGACGACCTGCTCCAGGACCACCGGCCGGCCGATGCGCTGGTCGAGCACCCGGTTGGGCACCTTGCCGGGGCGGAAGCCGGGCACGCGCACCTGGCGGCCGAGCTCCTTGTAGACCTCACCGAAGGCGTGGTCCAGGTCCCCCCACGGCACCTCGATCGCCATCCGGACCCGCGTGGGGCCCAGTTCCTCGATGGTGCTCTTCACAGCGGCAGTGCTCCTCGATCGAAAGACAGGGACGGTCGCCGGGCCGGTTCGACGGCGCCGGGTGTCGACCCACGAGCATAGAGACGTCGCGGGAACGGCCGGGGCGGCGGTGGGGATACCCAGACGGCGCCCCTGGTCGGGGTGGCGGGATTTGAACCCACGGCCCCCCGCTCCCAAAGCGGGTGCGCTACCAAACTGCGCCACACCCCGTGGCGGACCGAGTCTAGGTGGCGGCACACCCGACGTGCCGGGCGCCTGGCAGACGGGCAGCGCGGGGCGGTTACGCTGTGCTGGCACCTCTGCGGGTGTAGCTCAATGGTAGAGCCCCAGCCTTCCAAGCTGGCCATGCCGGTTCGATCCCGGTCACCCGCTCCATGCGATGTCGCGGAACACCGCTCACATCGCGTGCCGCAACACCCTTCACGGTCGGGCGGTCCGCGGCGGCGCCATGACTCTCGCCCTACCGGCGGATGGGAGCCTCCATCAGACCGGGCGCGGGACAGTGCCCCAAGCGCCGGTGAACCCTCTCGTTGTCGACGGCGCCACCGCTCGCGTCAGAGCTGCTGCGCCGACGGCGACCGCGCGGACCTCGTGTCGCTCACATCGCGAGCAGTTCGAGCCGGCGCCCGTGGTTGCTGGAGCCCGCGGCCTGGATCGGGTGGATGCAGCACGAATCGCGGCGTCGTGCGTACCGCCTGGCTGGCCGACGAGGTAGGCGCCACGACAAGGCAACAGGTCGACGAAGCGGACGTTCGGACTCGCGCTCCGCCGAAGACGCACGGGACGGGTCCCCTCACGCTTGCTCGGCGCGCTCCACGTCCGTGAAGTGCTCCAGCGCGTAGACGCTGGAGGAGGCGACGTGCTCGCGCATGAGCTCCTCCGCGCGGCCGGCATCCCCGTCACGGAGCGCGTCGAGGATGGCCCGGTGCTGCTCGTTGACGGTGGTCGAGCGTTCCGACGGGTAGGCGTAGTTCGAGCGGTAGCTGACCGTGAACGCCAGGACCTGACCCATGATGGTCTGCAGCAGCGGGTTGCCGGTCGCCTCGCTGACCAGCATGTGGAACGCGAGGTCGGCGAGCGCCTGCTCCGAGGCGTTGCCCCGCGTGCCGATCCGCTCCAGCCGGGCGTGCGCGTCCTCGAGTGCATCGAGGTGGTGCTGCTCCCGGGCGGTCGCCGCCTCCCGCGCGGCATAGGACTCCAGCACTCCGCGCAGCGAGTAGATGCGCACGATGTCCTGCGCGGTGATCATCCGGACGGTCGCCCCGCGGTTGGGCGTCAGCTCGACGAGCCCCTCGCTCTGCAGCGTGAACAACGCCTCGCGGACGGGGGTGCGGCTCACCCCGAGCTGCTCGGCCAGCAGACGTTCCGGCATGGGCTCGCCGGGCTTCAGGCGCCCCGAGAAGATCTCTGTGCGCAAGATGCGCGCCACGCCTTCGCTCGTCCGCTGGGACATGGACACGACGCCCCGCCCCAAGGGCTCCATCTGCACTCCGTCCTCGCAGGTATCGGGGAAGGATACGGCGTCGGCCGGTCCCCGTTGGCTCCCCCGCGGTTCGGAGGCATCCGGACGCGCAGGGGCGACCCGGGGGGATCCCGGGCCGCCCCTGCGGTCGGAGCCGTCAGACGGTCAGTCCGGCAGCCCGCCCGTGGTGGAGTCCGTGCGGGTCGCGGCCGCCATGGGGTCGGTGACTGACTCCGACGGGAGCACCGGCCCGACTCCCGGCTCCAGGTCGTCGCCGAAGTTGGTCACGCCCCACTGGTCGACGTCCAGGCCGATGATCTCGGCCTGCTCGGTCCTGCGCAGGCCACCGAGCTTCTCGAAGACCAGGCACATGAGCAGGGCGGGCACCCCGGAGACGAGCATCGTGGTGACGACGCCGGCCAGCTGCCACCACGGGGTGATCTCGGCGACCCCGGGGGCGTACTCACCCTCCAGGCCGAGGTAGCCACCGGTGCGGGTCCCCCACTCGAGGAAGCCGCACAGGAGTGCGCCGACGACGCCGGGACCGAGGGCCAGCGGGACGACCTTGGGGTCGTCGATCCGGGCCTTGCGCAGCAGGGCCGCGGTGCCCAGGGAGACCAGCGGGCCGAGAGCACCCACCAGGAGGCAGACCCACGAGGTGCTGATGTCGAAGAGCGTCCCGCCCATCACCACGCCGGCGATCGGGCCCATGAGCGCCCACGAGGCCTCCCGCCGCCGGTAGGCGACGATCAGCCCCATCACGGCACCGCCGAGGATGCCCGAGAACAGGTTGATGATGACCAGGCCGATGCCGCTCTCGGTGAACGAGATCCCGAAGAAGCCGACGTCGGCGAAGATGAACCCGCTGCCGATGGTGATGAAGGGCAGCGCGAACAGGATCAGCAGCACGCCGATGCCGACGAACGCGACGTTGTGCGAGGCGGGCTTGATGCCACTGGGGTGCGGCCGGAAGACGCCGAGCCGGGGGCCGACCCGCCAGGCCAGCACCAACGCGAACGTGCCCGCGGTGACGTACAGCGGGAAGATGCCGTCGAAGTCGTGGGTGCCCCGCAGCGTCAGGGGAGACAGCGAGCCCCAGCACAGGTAGCCCACCAGCGGCGAGATGATCGCGCCCATCACGAAGGACATCGCGTAGAGCGGAACCGGCTTGATCCGCTCGACGACGCCGGTGTGCACCAGCGCCATCGTCGCCATCGTGAACGTCACGAAGAAGACGAGGAAGATCTGCAGGACGTCGGCCTCGGGCAGGACCGTCGGGTCGATGTAGCGCGAGGCGGTGGTGGTGAACGTGCCGCCGAGCCACCAGTCCTTCACCGCCTGCCAGAGCGGCTGCGGGGCGCCGAAGGCCGAGTTGAACTGCCACATCCAGATCGGGTAGCCGATCAGCAGCGTGCCCAGCCCGCCCACCATCGCGGCGCCGATCTTCTGCACCGTGGTGTCGAGGACGCTGCGGCGGCGGACGAGGCCCATGTCGACGATGACGAGGCCGACGACCACGAGCAGCACGGCGACGGCGCCGACCGTGAAGATGAACGTCGACATCAACCAGTTGGTCGATGCCTGTTCCGGGAACTGTTCCATGCTTCCTCCTGTGTGGCGCGGAGCGCCGGGCGCGGGCGGGTCCGGGGCGTGGAGCGGTGGTGCCGGCCCAGCCGCGGGTATGGAGCGACACGAGGCGAGACCGGCCTCGGTGTGAGGTCGAACACTTCCAAGGCGGCGCGGACGGTATACACGTATGCCAATCGCCGACAAGGGGGGGCGGTCGCGGTGCGTCGAGCGGAAACACGGCCGTTACCCAGCGCCGCCAGCCGCCGGCTGCGATCACGAGGTGGGAAACGTCGTGGCCACATCCCGGCAGGCGGAGCAGGACCGGCGGTCCGCGCGGCCGCGACTGCGCGTGGAGGCGGCGGCATCCGAGCGGACAAGGGGGCTGGACGACGGCCCCAAATTTGGTATACATGTATGCCACGTCATAGACGTAGCTCACATCCGGCCGCGGGACGTCGCCCGGCCAGCAGTGGAAGGAGCGGCAGTGACAGGGTCCGCAGAGCGGAGTTCCACGACCGCCGAGGTCTACGACCGCGCGGGTTTCGGTCGCCGCGTCGAGCGGGGCACCCGACCCGCTGTGGTCGTCGTCGACTTCACCTACGGCTTCACCGACCCGCAGTACCCCACCGGCGCGGACATGTCCAGCGCCGTGCTGGCGACCGCTCGGGTGGTCGAGGCCGCCCGGTCCGCGAGGCTTCCGGTCGTGTTCACGACGATCGCCTACGACGCGGCCCAGGTCACCGGCCTCGCCTGGCTGAAGAAGGCGACCGGGATGGCCGCTCTGGAGGCCGGCAGCCGGCTGGTCGACATCGACGACCGCCTGGCCCGGCGCCCCGACGAGCACCTGGTCACCAAGACCGGCGCATCGGCCTTCTTCGGCACCGCGCTGGCCACCTATCTGGCGTCGGTCGGCGCGGACACCGTCGTCGTGACCGGCGCGACGACCAGCGGGTGCGTGCGCGCGACCGTCGTGGACGCCGTCCAGCACGGCTACCCGACGCTCGTCCCCGCCGACTGCGTGGCCGACCGCGCGCAGGGCCCGCACGACGCGAGCCTGTTCGACATCAACGAGAAGTACGGCGACGTCGTCGACTCCGACGACGTGCTGGCCTACCTGTCCACCCTGTCCGAGGCGGAGGCGCCCGCATGACGCTCACCAGTTCGAACCCCTCGACCGAAGGTGTTCCCAGCTCGGAGGGCGCCGCGCAGGCCGTCCCGGGCAAGCGGTTCGCCAGCCCGTTCGCCGTCCAGACCCCAGCCGGGGCCGAGGGCTGGCAGAGCATGTACCCGTACTACGCGCTGCTCAGCGAGGAACGCCGCGAGTTCGAGGACGGCAAGTTCTGGTTCTTCGACGGGATGCACAACCCCGAGCCGCTGTACCCGTTCGACACGATCATGACCGAGAACTGGTGGGTGGCGGCCAGCCAGATGTCGACCCGCGTCTGGCCGGTGCCGCCGGCGGGCGGGATCGACCACCGGATCATCAACGGCTACCTCTACATCAGCCCGAACGCCGTCACCGACCCCGCCGAGGTCGCCCAGCGCGCGCAGGAGTTCGCCGTCCGCGCCGGGCACTACTACGAGAACTGGGACGAGATCTACGAGCAGTGGGTCGCCAAGGCCACCGACTGCATCGAGCGGCTCAAGGCCATCCGGTTCGCCCCGCTGCCGGAGATGGAGCCGGAGCGCAGCGTCTTCCAGCACCGAGGCGTCTACTCGACCTACGACCTGCTGACCAAGTACGGCGCGCTCATCGAGAACCTCTTCGAGATGGGCTCCTACCACTTCGAGATGCTCAACCTCGGGTACGGCGCCTACCTCACCTTCCGCGAGTTCTGCCAGGCCGCGTTCCCCGGGATCAGCGACCAGACGATCGCCAGCATGGTGTCGGGCATCGACATCCTGCTGTTCCGCCCGGACGAGAGGTCCGGGGGCTGGCCAAGCTGGCCGTCGAGCTGGAGCTGACCGACATCGTCCTCGCCGACGACGACCCCGACACCACCCTCGCGGCGATCGCGGCGCACGCCAACGGGTCCCAGTGGATCTCGGCGTTCGAGAAGGCCAAGGACCCGTGGTTCTGGTTCTCCACCGGCGCCGGGTACACCCACAGCGACCGCGCGTGGATCGACGACCTGCGGCTGCCGTTCAGCGCGATGCGCGGCTACGTGCAGGCCCTGCTCGCCGGGGAGGACATCCGCCGGCCGCTCGACGAGATCCTCGCCGAGCGGGTCCGCGTGACCGCGGAGTACCGCAGCTACCTGCCGACCGACGCCGACCGGGAGTCCTTCGACGGGCTGGTCGAGCTGGCCCGCCAGGTGTTCCCGTTCGTCGAGAACCACAACTTCTACGTCGAGCACTGGCACCACTCGCTGTTCTGGTCCAAGGTGCGCGAGCTCGGTGACGTCTTCGTCGCCCACGACTTCCTCGACGACCGCGAGGACGTCTTCTACCTGCACCGCAACGAGATCTACTCGGCGCTGTACGACCTGAACATCGGCTGGGCCACCGGCACCGAGGCCCGCGGCGTCACCTACTGGCGCCCGGAGGTCGAGCGGCGCAAGCGGATCCGCGAGGTGCTCAAGGCCAACCCGCCGCTGCCGGCCCTCGGCGTCCCGCCGGAGTTCATCACCGAGCCGCTCACCGTGATGCTCTGGGGCATCACCCAGGAGTCGGTGCAGGAGTGGCTCGGGGTCGACGGCCAGGACAGCGGCGAGCTCCGCGGCGTCGCGGCCTCCGCCGGGAAGGCCACCGGACGCGCCCGCGTGATCATCGACCCCGAGCAGCTGCACGAGGTCGAGGACGGCGACATCCTGGTCTGCCGGATCACCGCCCCCAGCTGGGCGCCGGTCTTCTCGCGGCTCTCGGCCGCGGTCTCCGACGTCGGCGGCATCATGGCGCACACCGCCATCGTCTGCCGCGAGTACGGCCTGCCGGCGGTCGTCGGCACCGGCTTCGCGACCACCTCCATCCGCACTGGCCAGCTCATCGAGGTCGACGGCAACACTGGCGTCGTCCGTGTTCTCGAGGACGTGTCCGCATGACCACCACCCGCACCGCGCCCCTCGTCCTCTGGATCGACCAGCCCGAGGCCGTCGGCAGCAAACTGCTCGGCGGGAAGTTCGCCAGCCTCGCGGAGATGACCGCGGGCGGGTTCGCCGTCCCCGGCGGGTTCGGCATCACCACCATCGCCTACCGGTACTTCTTGGACTCCGCCGGCCTGGCCGAGCGGGCCCGCCAGGTGCGTGCCGAGGCGGTGGGCGCCGACCTCGCCCGCGTGCAGGAGATCAGCGCGGAGTTCACCGCCGCCATCGAGGCCGCGCCGCTGCCGGCCGACCTGGAGGCCGCGATCCGCGAGGCCTACGCCGAGCTCGAGCGGCGCACCGGTCGCGAGGGCCTGCCGGTCGCGGTGCGCTCCAGCGGCGAGTCCGAGGACCTGGCCGGGGCCAGCTTCGCCGGGCAGTACGACACCTTCCTGTGGATCCGTGGCATCGACGACGTGCTGAAGCACGTGCGCAGCTGCTGGGCGGGCATGTTCGGCGCCGCGGTGCTCACCTACCGCCCCGACGCCGACCCCGCCGCGGTCGCCGTCGACCACGGGATCTGCGTGGGCGTGCAGCAGATGGTGGAGGCCCGGTCGGCCGGCGTCATGTTCACCCTCGACCCGGTGACCGGCGACCGGTCCAAGGTCGTCATCGAGGGCTGCTGGGGCCTGGGCGAGGGTGTGGTCAGCGGCGGGGTGACTCCGAGCCGCTACGTCGTCGACAAGGTCACGTTCGAGGTCCTCAAGCGCGACGTCGCCCACCAGGAGGAGCAGTACAGCTTCGACCCCGCGATCGCCGGGGTCGGCCTGGTGCCGGTGGCCGCCGAGCTCTGCGAGTCCTCCTGCCTGGAGGACGACCAGATCCGCACCCTGGCCGAGCTGGCCAAGCGGATCGAGCGGCACCGGGGGGCACCGCAGGACATCGAATGGGCCGTCAGCGCCTCCGGTGACGTGCACGTGCTGCAGGTCCGCCCGGAGACGGTGTGGAGCAACCGGCAGGCCGAGCAGCTGGTCACCGAGAAGAAGTCCGCGGTCAGCCACGTGCTGGCCCGCTTCGCCGGCGTCGGTGTGGCGCAGGGCGGGAACCGCGCCTCGTGAAGCCCGCAGTCTTCACCTACCACCGGCCGACGTCGGTCGTCGAGGCCGTCGCCCATCTCGGCGAGCACGCGGGCGGCGCCCGGGTGCTCGCCGGCGGACAGAGCCTCGTCCCGATGCTGAACATGCGGCTGTGGCGGCCGGCGGCGCTGGTCGACATCAACGACATCGACGAGCTCGACGACGTCACCGTCGACGGCGACCGCACGGTGCTGGGCGCCCTGGTCCGCTACTCCACGGTGGAGCGCTCGCCGCTGGTGGCCGAGCGGCTGCCGCTGCTCTCTCGCGTCGTCCGGCACATCGGCGACCGGCAGGTGCGCAACCGCGGCACCGTCGGCGGCGCGCTGGTGCAGGGCGACCCGACCGGGGAGATGCCGCTGGCCTGCCTGGTGCTCGGCGCGGTGGTCACCGCCGTCGGGCCCAGCGGCACCCGGCGGATCCCGCTGGCGGAGTTCTACACCGGCTCCTACGCCACGGCGCTGGAGCTCGACGAGCTGGTCACCGCGGTCGAGTTCCCGCGCCACCCGCAGCACGTGGCGTTCGGCGAGATGTGCCGCAAGCACAACGACTTCGCCGTCCTCAGCGTCGTCGCCACCGGCGACCGGGACGACGACGGCCGCTGGCGCGACGTGCGGATCGCCCTGGGCGGGGTGGCCGACACCCCGGTCCTGGCCGCGGCGGCCGGCGACGCGCTGGCCGGCACCGAGCTGACCGACACCGATCTCGAGGTGGCCGCCCGGGCCGCGCTCGAGGTGATCGACCCGCCCACGGACGTGCGCGCCACCGCCGAGTACCGCCGGCACCTGGTGCCCGTCTACGTCCGCCGGGTGCTGACCGAGCTGCGCGCCGCCGGCGCGCGGTGACCCCGGGGCGGCCGCCCGCCCCCTGCGAACACGAGCCCACGGGCCGGCGTCGCCCGACGCGCCCGTCCCGCGGTGAGGAGAGACAGTCATGAAGTTGCGCGAGGAGTTCGAGGTCGCCCAGCCCGCGGCCTCCGTGTGGTCGTTCTTCGAGCAGCCGGAGCGCGTCGCCGAGTGCGTGCCCGGCGTCGAGCAGCTCACCGTGGTCACCCCCGACGACATCGACGTCCGGCTGACCCAGAGCATCGGCCCGATGACGGCGACGTTCGCCGCCAAGGTGACCATCGTCGAGCGGGTGCCCGAGAAGCAGATCAGCTTCACCGCCACCGGCAAGACCGTTCGCGGCGCGATGGGGAACGTGCGGGCCGGCGTCAGCGTCCAGCTCGAGCCCGTGGGTGACCGCACCGTCGTCATGGTGGAGGGCGACGTCGCGCTCGCGGGTGCTCTGGGCAGCGTGGGGCAGAAGGTCGTGGCGAAGCAGGCCGGCAAGGTGACCGCCCAGTTCGCCCGCAACCTGGAGCAGGCCCTCGGCGGCGGCTCCTCGCCGGTGACCGCCACCGCTCCGGCCACCGCCACCGCGCCGGCGGTGCGGACGACCGGCAGCTCGCTGCCGCCGGTCAGCGACGCGCCGTCGCGGGATCCGTGGTCGAAGGTGGCCGCCGCGCTGAGCGCGGTGTCGGTGGCGCTGAGCATCGTCGCCCTGCGGCGCGGCCGGCGGCGGTCCCGCCGATGACCGCCGCCCTGCCCTGGGCCGCACCGGTGGTCCCCCTCGACACCGAGATCGAGGTCCTCGCCGCGGAATGGGTCAAGCCCTACGACCAGGCGCTGCACCTGATGCGCGCCCGGGACTGGCTGGTCCACCTCAACCCGGCCGCGACCGTGGAGATGCGCCTGGCGGCGATGACCCACGACATCGAGCGGATGTTCCCCGGCGGTCCCCGGCTCGACCACGCCACCATGGAGTGGGACAGCCCCTTCTACCTCTACCCGCACTCGCTGCGCTCCGCGGAGTCGGTCGGCGTGTGGCTGGGGAGCATCGGGCCGGCCGGGGCGCAGGTGAGCCTCGCCGACGTGCGCCGGCTGGTCGGCCTGCACGAGGTGGGCGGCCTGCGCGGCGCCGACGACGTCCAGGCCGGCGACTCGCTGTCGTTCCTGGAGACGCTGGCCGGGCTGACCCGGGACTGGGTGGCCAGCGGAGCCTGCTCCCGGGACAAGGCCGCCGAGAAGCTGGTCTACATGGCGGAGCGGATCCGGGTGCCCGCGGCGCAGGAGATCGCCGGCCCGTGGCTCGAGTGGGCGCTGGACCAGCTGCCCACCGCCGACTCGCCCGGGGACGTCGACCGGTGACCGACGTGGAGATCCAGGGGCAGCGGGACGAGGTCCGGGCCAACGGGCTGCGGCACTCGGTGCTGCGCTACGGCGAGCCCGGTGCCCCGGACCTGCTGGTGCTCCCCGGCATCACCAGCCCGGCGGCCACCGCCGACTTCCTCGCCGTGCTGCTCGCCGACCTCGGCTACCGGGTGACCGTGCCCGACGTGCGCGGCCGCGGGGAGAGCGACCGGGCGCCCTCGGGCGGGTACCGGCTCGTCGACTACGCCGCGGACGTCGCCGGCCTGGTCGGCGCGCTGGACCTGCGCCGCCCGGTCGTGCTCGGCCACTCGATGGGCGCGCGGATCGCCGCGGCGTACGCGGTGCTGCACGCCCCCGACGACCACGGCCTGCTGCTGCTGGTCGACCCGCCGGTGTCCGGCCCGGGCCGCGGCCCGTACCCGACCTCCCGCGAGGCGTTCCTGCAGCAGCTGCACGAGGCGCAGGCGGGCACCGATGCCGACGCCGTCCGCCGCTTCTACCCGAACTGGCCGGAGCGAGAGCTGCGGCTGCGCGCGGAGGTGCTGGCCTCCTGCGACGAGACGGCGGTGATGGAGACCCACGAGGGCTTCGAGACCGAGGACTTCTTCGACTACTGGGCGCGGCTCACCCAGCCGGTCGTGCTGGTCCGCGGCGGCGACAGCCCCGTGGTGCCGCTGGCCGCCGTGGCCGACCTGCGGCGCGCCCAGCCCGGCATCGAGATCCACACCGTCCCGGGAGCAGGCCACATGGTGCCGTGGGACAACCTGCCCGGCTTCCTCGACGTCGTCCGACCGCACCTGCTCGCGCACGTCCCGCAGCACTGATCCCGTTACCGACAGGAGAAAGCTCATGGACCAGAACCTGTTCAACTCCATCTGCCTGGAGCAGCTGCGGCTGTCCGGCGTGCACGAGGGCGAGACCGTCGCGGTGCTCTCCCGGGGCGGCGAGCGGCCGGAGTACGCCGACGCCTTCCTGTGGGCCGCCCAGCAGCTGGGCGCGGCGACCTACCACATGCGGCTGCCCGCGCCGGGCGACGCGAAGGGCGCGTGGGCGGTCGGGGAGTCCGGGCTGGCGGAGAACCCGCTGGCCGTCGAGGCGCTCAAGGCCGTAGACATGGTCGTCGACCTGACCTTCCTGCTGTTCAGCAAGGAGCAGTTCGCCATCCAGGCCGCCGGCACCCGCATCCTCACCTGCGTCGAGCCGGCGCCGCTGCTGGCCCGGCTGATGCCCACCCGGGAGATCCGGGAGCGGGTCGAGGTCGCCTACGAGCTGCTGGCCAAGGCCAAGGTCATGCGGATCACCAGCCCCGGCGGCACCGACGTCACCTACCGGCTCGGCGTCTACCCGACGATGAGCGAGTACGGGTTCACCGACACCCCCGGGCGCTGGGACCACTGGCCGGCCGCGTTCGTGTTCACCGGCGGCGCGGACGACGGCGTGGACGGGCAGATCGTGCTCTCCCCGGGTGACGTGCTGCTGCCGTTCAACACGTACGTGCAGACCCCGGCGACGCTCACCATCGAGCAGGGCTTCATCCGCGACATCCGCGGCGGCCTGGACGCCGACCTGCTGAAGTCCTACATCGAGTCCTTCGACGACCCGCGCGGCTACGGCATGAGCCACGTCGGCTGGGGCCTCGACGAGCGCGCCCACTGGCACGGGCTCACCCAGTTCCCCGGCGGGATGGGAATGGAGCTGCGCTCTTTCTACGGCAACGTGATGTTCTCCATCGGCCCGAACAACGAGCTCGGTGGCCCGAACGACACCCCCTGCCACTTCGACATCCCGATGCGCGGCAACAGCCTCTACCTCGACGACGAGCTGATCGTCGACCGCGGCGAGCTGACCGTCCCGGCGATGCGCCCGGTCAACCGCCGGTGACCCCTGCCCCCCGCTCGGCCAGCCCTTCGACCTCCTTGGACATCCTGTGACGAGAACCGACCGCACCACCCGCCACCTCGGTGCCGAGAGCCGGAGCACGGCCGGTCGAGCGGGGGGACGGCGATGACCGCCCCCGAGCCGCTCGTCGAGCTGACCACGACCGTCAACGGCGAGGTGGTGACCGCGACCGTGCCGGCGCGGCTGCACGTCGCCGACTTCCTGCGCCAGCAGCTCGGCCTGACCGGCACGCACGTCGGCTGCGAGCAGGGCTCCTGCGGCATGTGCACGGTCGTGGTCGACGGCGAGGCGGTGAAGTCCTGCCTCATGCTGGCCTGCCAGCTC
Organism: Geodermatophilus sp. SYSU D00705; assembly: GCF_054050135.1. NCBI lineage: Bacteria > Bacillati > Actinomycetota > Actinomycetes > Geodermatophilales > Geodermatophilaceae > Geodermatophilus > Geodermatophilus sp. SYSU D00705. Next base: position 154,606 of record NZ_JBJGYT010000006.1, read on the forward strand.
GACGGCCGCGCCGTGCAGACCGTCGAGTCCCTCGCCGTGGACGACCGGCTCAGCCCGCTGCAGCAGTGCTTCAAGGAGGAGCACGCCCTGCAGTGCGGGTTCTGCACCCCCGGCTTCCTGATGACGACGACCGCGCTGGCGCACCAAGGCGGCGACGCCCCCTCCCGCGAGCAGATCCGCGAGGAGATCGCCGGGGTGCTGTGCCGCTGCACCGGCTACGAGAACATCGTGACCGCGATCGAGCGGTACTTCGCCGAGTCCGTCGAGCGCCCGGTGGACCCGGCGGACGTCCCCGCGGGAGGTGCGCGATGACCACCGTCGAGCGCCCGGCCGCGGCCGACCGGTCCGGCCCCGTCACTCGCGGCGTCGTCGGCTCCTGGCAGCTGCGCAAGGAGGACGACCGGCTGCTGCGCGGCGACGGCCGGTTCACCGACGACGTCGAGCCGGCGCGCGTGCTGCACATGGCCGTTGGCCGATGCCCCTACCCCCACGCCCGGATCGTGCGGGTGGACACCTCGGCCGCCCAGCGCCTCGAGGGCGTCAAGCACGTGCTCGTCGGCGCCGACGTGCGGGCCGCGACCGAGCCGCTGGGTGTCCTGCGCCCCGTGCCCGGCGCCCCGCGGCTGCCGTACTACGCGCTGGCCCAGGACGTGGCCACGCACGAGGGCCAGCCCGTGGTCAGCGTCGTCGCGACCAGCCGGCACCTCGCCGAGGACGCCCTCGAGCTGGTCGACGTCGAGTACGAGCCGCTGCCGCACGTCGTCGACGTGCTCGCCGCGCTCGAGCCGGGGGCGCCCGTCCTGCACCCCGACGTCCTGGACTCCAATCTGCTGGCGGCCAACTCCGATGGCAGCGGCGACCCCGAGGCGCGGATGCGCGAGGCGGACGTCGTCGTCGAGGGCCGTTTCCGGATCAACCGGGTGACCGCACTGCCGATGGAGACCCGTGCCGTCGTCGCGGAGTGGCGCCCCGGCGCCCGGGAGCTGACGGTGCACACCTCCACCCAGGTGCCGCACCTGATCCGCAAGCAGCTCGCCGAGTCGCTGCGGCTGCAGGAGAGCGACATCCGCGCGGTCGCCTCCGACGTCGGCGGTGGTTTCGGCCTCAAGCTCGGCGTCTTCCCCGAGGACGTGCTGGCCTGCCTGCACGCCATGGCGCTGCGCCGGCCGGTGAAGTGGACCGAGGACCGCGCCGAGCACTTCCGGAACTCCACGCACGCCCGCGAGTCGGTGCACGACTATCGGATCGCGGCCGACGCCGAGGGCCGGATCCTGGCCATGACCGACGTCTACGCCACCGACATCGGCGGCTGGAACTCCCCGTTCGGCTCGGCGCAGCTGTCCAGCGTCGTGCTCAACGGCCCTTACCGGGTCACCGACGGGTACGCCGAGCGGCGGGTCACGCTCACCAACAAGACGCCGATCGGCGCCTACCGGGGGTACGGCCAGCCGGAGGTCAACTTCGCCTACGAGCGGCTGATGGACACCCTCGCCCGCCGGCTGGACCTCGACCCGGTGGAGCTGCGCGCCAAGAACATGCTTACGCCCGCCGAGCTGCCGTGGAAGAACCCCACCGGCGCGGTCTACGACAGCGGTGACTACGAGAAGTGCCTGCGGATGGCGGCCGAGGCGATCGGCTGGGACGCCCACCGGGGCACCCCGCGCACCCCGCGGGCCGACGGCCGGATCCGCGGCATCGGCTTCTCCTCCTTCGTCGAGCGCACCGGCTACGCCAGCTCCCGCTTCCTCGCCCGCCGCGGCTCGCAGTTCGGGGCACACGAGAGTGTGACCCTGCGGGCCAACCGCTCCGGCGGCATCGACGTCTGGACCGGTGTCTCGACCATGGGGCAGAGCGCCGAGACGGCGTTCGCCCAGGTGGTCGCCGAGGTGTTCGGCATCGGGTACGACGCCGTCAAGGTGCACGCCGGTGACACCTCGGCCTCGCCGCTCAACACGGGCGCCTTCGCCTCGCGGACGATGATCGCGGCGTCCGGGGCGCTCAAGGAGGCGGCCGAGGCGTTGGCCGCCAAGACCCTGCGGCTGGCCGCCTGGCGGCTGGAGAGCGACCCGGAACTGCTCGAGATCGCCGGGCCGGTGGTCCGCCGCTGGGACGACGCCTCGGTGTCGGTGACGCTGGCCGAGGTCTTCGGCACGGCCATCACGGGGCAGGGGATCCCGCCGGGGGAAGAGCCCGGTCTGGAGGCGACCAGCCACTTCGAGCCCGCCGACGCTGCGTACTCCTTCGGCACGGCGGCGGCGCAGGTCGCCGTGGACCCGGGGACGGGGGAGTTCGAGATCGAGCGGTTCGTGATGGTGCACGACGCCGGCACCGTCGTGAACCCCGTGGTCGTCGACGGTCAGGTCCGCGGGGCACTCGCGCAGGGCTTCGGCGCGGCGCTGACCGAGGAGTTGCGCTACGACGCGGAGACCGGGCAGCTGGTCAACGGCTCGATGGTCGACTACTTCCCGCCGACGGCGGCGGACCTGCCGCCCATCGAGCTGCTGCACACGGAGGTTCCCTCCCCGGTCACGCCGTTCGGCATCCGCGGCGTCGGCGAGGTCGGCACCATTCCGCCGGGTGCAGCCGTGGCCAACGCGATCTGCGACGCGCTGACCGAGTTCGGCGTCGAGCTGGACACGCTCCCCATCACCCCGGAGGCCGTGTGGCGTGCGCTCTCCGGACGCTCCGACGGCCAGGGCTTCGTCGAGGAGCTCACCCCCACCCGAGAAGACCTTCCTGACGGAGGAGTTGGCTACTGATGACCATCGATCCCACGACCGCGGCAGCCTGCGAGAACAGCCCGGCTCCACAGGCTCCCGGCTCCTCCCGGGTCGGCCTCATCGTGCCGAGCTCGAACACCACGATGGAGACCGAGCTGCCCGAACTCTTCCGCCGGCAGTCGGAGGCCACCGGGCACCGCTACACGTTCCACTCGGCGCGCGCGGCGATGAAGCACGTCAACAGGGAGGAACTGCTCGCGATGGTCGGAAAGGCGGCCGAGTGCGCGACCGCCGTGTCCGACGCCGACGTGGACGTCATCGCCTACGCCTGCCTGGTCGCCGTCATGGCCCAGGGCCCCGGCGCGCACAAGGAGTCCGAGCAGGTCATCGGAGAGGCCGCCCGAGACAACGGGCACCCCGCCGACGTGGTCAGCAGCGCCGGCGCCCTGGTGCGCACCCTGCAGACCATCGGCGCCCACCGGGTGGCCATCGTGACCCCGTACATGGCGCCGCTGACCCAGATGGTCCGGGAGTACATCGAGGGTGAGGGCATCGAGGTCCTCGACGCGGTCGCCCTCGAGGTGCCGGACAACCTCGCCGTCGGCCGGCTGGACCCGGAGAACCTGCCGGACATCGCCCGAGGCCTGAAGCGAGAGGGCGCCGAGGCGATCGTCCTGTCGGCCTGCGTCCAGATGCCCTCCCTCGCCGCCGTCCAGCGGGTCGAGGACGAACTGGGGCTGCCGGTGGTCACCGCTGCGACGGCGACCACCTTCGAGGTGCTCCGAACGCTGGGCCACCGGCCGGCCATCGGCGGAGCCGGACGTCTGCTCACGGGCGAGCTGGGCTGACTGGCAGGTTCTCGGCACCACGGTCGAGGACCGATCGGAGATGACCGACGGCGCCGTCGATGCCATGCAGGTCCTCCGTCCCTGCTCCGTCCCTGACGGAGCAGGGACGGTTGCGTGTGCTCCGAGGCGCCGGCCATAGTGGCCCCGATCCAGGCGCGGGTGAACGCGCGCACTGGCATGCAGGAGAGCTCCAGCTCGGTCGCTGCACCCTTCCACGAGTGGGGTCTCGGGCTGGACACCGAGAACGGATCCGACCTTCTTCGAGCCCTGGCCGTCGGCCGCCGATCCGGGACCGTTCGCCGTCGTGCGTCCACCGCATCTGAGCCCGACAGGAGCCCGCGCGCAGGGGCGGTCCGAAGGCGCGAGCGGAGTATGTCGAGCCGCTGACCAGCCGAGACACCGCAGAGGACCTGGCCTTCCACGCTGGCCGTGCCGGTTCGATCCCGGTCACCCGCTCCACGACGGGCGCCGTCCCTCACCCCTGCGGTGGTCCCGGTGGATCCGCCGCCAACGGCCGAGCCGGCGCCTTCACCGCGGAGCGCCGCCGCACCCGGCGAACGGGCACCAGGACCCCCGCGGCCACCACCCCGGCGACCGCCAGCCACGGCAGGGCGACGCCCAGGACGACGAGGGTCGCGCCCAGGGCCGCGACCAGGGACCGCCATCCGGTCCCCAGCCCGTCGAGGAAGCCGTCGGGTCCACCGGCCGGCGCCACGCCGACGGGCTCCAGGTGCACGTCGAGCGTCGACAGCTCCACCTGGTCGGCCAGCAGCGCGCGCCGGGACTGCAGCGACTCCAGCTGCTCCTGCCGGTCCGAGAGGGCGTTCTCGGCGGCCAGCAGGGCCTCGGTGGTGGCCGCGTTGTCCATCAGGGCCTGCAGCCGGGCCACCGAGGTCTGCAGCGCCGAGATCCGCGCGTCGAGGTCGACCGCCGTGGCGGTCACGTCGGAGCGGGAGACCGACACGCTCGCGACGTCGCCGAGGTCCTCCAGGTTGGCCAGGAGGCCGGTCAGCGCGTCCGCCGGCACCCGGACCACGAGATCGGCGGTCGCACCCCCGCCCTCGGACGCCGCCTGCTCGGTGCGCTCGTCGACCCGGCCGCCGGCGGTCTCCACCAGCTCGCTGACCTGCTGGGCCGCCTCGGCCGGGTCCTCGACGACGAGGAAGGCGGTGGCGGTCGTGACCACCTGCCGGTCGGGGTCGGTGTCTGCCGGGGCGGCCGGCGCACCCTCGGGCACCCCCGGGGAGGCGGGCTCGGGCACGACCGCGCCGCCGTCGGCACCGCTGTCGCCGCCGCCCGACTGCGCGCCGGGGCCCGTGCAGCCGACGACCAGCGCCACGGTCAAGGCCGCGAAGGTGGTGCCCAGGGAGCGCCGCACGGACCGACGCTAGGCCCGCGATCCGCCCTCGACCAGCGTCGAGGCCCGATCGTGACACGGGACGCCGGCGGCCCGGACCGGGCGATCCCGCCGCCCGTCAGCCGGCCGGGTCCGGCGCGTCGAGGAACTCGGTCGACATCGGGCGCAGCCACTCCAGCGGTCCAGCGCGCCGCTGCCCTCGGGCCTGAGGCGGTCGCGCCCGGCACCACCACCAGCCGCGCCTGCTGAGCAGCACGGACGAGCGCGTGGGCACCGCTAGGACGACGCGCCGGGTCCGGGGCGTCCGGTCCCGTTCCGGGTCCCGTCTCCGGGCGATTGCTCGCGGGCTTCCTTGAGCGCGTTGAGCGCGCCGACCATCGCTGCGGCCGCCATCGCGATGACGACCAGGAAGGCGCCGATGAGGACCCAGCGCTCGATGTCGAGCCGGAACCCCGACGCCGACATGCTGACGGCGATGACGACCAGGACGAGTGCCACGAGAGCACCGACGACCAGGGACCAGATGACGGTCGTTCTCATCATGTGCCTCTTCCAGGGGAACGGGTGAGGGATCCGCGGTCAGGCTCTCGCAGCAGCCGCCCGGTCGGGACGGCGGCGGAGGAACGACGACCGAGTGGCGAGTCGGTCGTGGCAGCCGGAACCGGCAACCCGACGCCGCGTCACGACGGCCACGGCTGACCCGCCCGGACGCGACGGCACAGACACCGCCCTGCGCACCTCGGTCCGACCACCGCAGGTCAGCCGCGACTCGTCACCTCGTACGGGGCGCCGCTGGCGTCGTACGTCGTCCACTCGCCCACGGGTTCGCCGCCGTCGAAGGAGCCGGACCGCAGCCGGGTGCCGTCGAGCCGGAACCACTCCCAGTAGCCGTGCGGCCGGCCGTCGACGACGGGACCGCGGGCCCGCAGCGAGCCGTCGCGGTGCCGCTCCTCGTGCAGGCCCTCGGTGAACTCGGTGTGCGGCACGGGGATCAGGCCGGCTCGACGGGCAGGCCGAGCCGCCGGAACAGGTCGTTGTCCAGGTCGAGGAAGCTCGAGACGTGCGCGATCCGGCCGTCGCGCACCTCGAGCACGTGCAGCGCCCACGGCTCGTGACCACCGCCATCCCGGGGGCGGTACTGGGCGAAGGCGGGTGCGCCGTTGGCCCGGGTGGGCAGCACGCGCGAGCCCCGGCAGCCCGACCCCGGCCCGAGCATCCAGGTGCCGATGTCGGTGGCACCGCGCAGCCACATCTCGAACGGCGGCATGTGCTGGGTGGCGTCCTCGTGCAGCAGCGCCACGAAGGCCTCGATGTCGTAGCGCTCGAAGGCGTCGACGTAGCGCTCCAGCAGCTCGCGCTCGTCCACCTCCAGCGGCTGCGGGTCGACCTCGTCGCCGACGGCGGCCAGGGTGGCCCGGGCCCGCTGCAGCGCGCTGTTCACCGACGCCACCGTCGTGTCGAGCAGCTGGGCCACCTCGTCGGCCTTCCAGCGCAGCACCTCGCGCAGCAGCAGGACGGCGCGCTGCCGCGGCGGCAGGTGCTGCAGCGCGGCGACGAAGGCCAGCCGGATCGACTCCCGCTGCACCGCCTGCTCGGCGGGGTCGGCGTCGTCGGAGACGACCTGGCGGTCGAGCACCGGCTCCACCCACGCCGTCGACGGGCGGCGGGCCGACAGCGACGCCTCCACCGGCTGCCACGGGGAGCCGGTGAGGTCCATCGGCAGGGCCCGCCGCTGCCGGCCGGACAGCTGGTCGAGGCAGACGTTGGTGGCGATCCGGTACAGCCACGAGCGCAGCGCGGAGCGGCCCTCGAAGTCGGCCAGGCCCCGCCAGGCGCGGACCATCGTCTCCTGCACCGCGTCGTCGGCGTCGAACGCCGACCCGAGCATGCGGTAGCAGTAGCCGGTCAGCTCCCGGCGGTGCTCGAGCAGCCGGGGGTCGAACTCGGTGTCGACGACGGTCACGAAGGCCTCCTCCTGCGACGGTCGCGCCAGCTCACCACAGGGGGCCGACAGAACGGGAGGGGTCAGCGCCTACTGGTAGCTGATCAGGTGTGGCCGGGGGTTGACCTGCGCGATCGTCTGCTCGGGGGTGAGCATCGGGGCGTCCTCGTCGTAGAAGTTCTTCCAGCCCCAGGACACCGCGTCGGGGTTCGTCTGCCGCAGCGCGGCCCAGGTCGCCTGCTTGTCCCCCTGCCCGCCCTGACCGTCGGCGTGGACCATGACCGCCAGCTCGTCGCGGGAGGTGTCCAGCCGCTCCCGCTCGGGGATCATCCGCACCTGGAACTGGTGCAGCACGAGCAGCTTCTGCGGGAGCTCGGCGGCGCGGGTGAGGTCGGCCAGCCAGGTGACCAACCGGTTGACCTCGTCGACCGACACCGTCCCGATCTGGGTCAGGTGCACCTCCCCCGGCCCCAGCCGCCACTCCGGGTCCAGCGCCAGGCCCACGTGCGGCAGCTCCAGCAGCGAGCGGTACTGCTCGGCCTGGGTCACGAAGTCGGTACGGCCGGGCTGGAGGTCCAGGACGACGTAGAGGCCGGCCTCCCCCGCCGCCTCCACCCAGGGCCGCAGCTGCTCGACCGGCAGCTCGGTGGAGTAGTTGCCGTCCGGCCCGGCGACCGCCGAGGCCACGGTGGCGATCACCTCGAACGCCGGGACGACGGTGGCGTCGGGCACCAGGGGCTCGTAGGGCGCCGCGTGCGCGCGGGCCCGCTCGATCGATGCCGTCACGTCCTGCTCGCCGAGGACGCCGAGGGCGCCGGTGCCCGGGGAGCCGTACAGCGCGACGAGGAAGTGCCCCGGGAACAGCAGCTGGCCGCCGCCGGGCAGCTGCTCGCCGGTGGCCGCGGTCGCGAGCTTCCAGTCCAGGCCGTCCTCGGCCGCGTAGCCCGCTCCGAGGGCCACCACCGCCTCCGGCCGGCGCTGTGCGAGCAGGTCGACCAGGGCGGCGTCGCCGCGCGGATCGGTCGCGGCGGTGACGTGCACCGGCACCCCGGCGGCCCGGGCGGTCGCGATGCCGGCCACCGTGGCCCCGGAGTCCGTGGCGACGACCAGCGTGTCCTCCAGCGGCGCGGCGCGCTCCACCGGGGGCAGCCGGTCGACGTCCTCGGCGGGGGTGCCGTCGTCGCCGGCGAGGAGGGCGACCGGCTGCTCGCCGTCGAGCCCGGCCACCGCCGCGGCCGCGGCGCCGTCGTCCACCTCGCGTGTCTGGCCGAGGTCCAGACCGGTGGCCGCGGCGACCGACTCCGCCGCGGCCGGGACGGCGACCACCTCGGCGGCGCCGGCGCCCTCGGCCTCCCCGACCGCGAGCACGGTGGTGGTGCCCAGGCGCTCCAGCTCGGCGGTGACGGCGTCGGCCGGCGCCCCGTCGGCGGGCTCGACCAGCAGCGGGACGCCGAGCCCGACGGCCGCCGACGCGGCCAGCAGCGTGCCGGCCTCGTCGCCGTCGCGGGCCACGACGGCGACCTCCGCGGTGTCGAACAGGGCGCGGCTGGACGAGGCCGCGGAGGCGACCGCGTCCTCGTCGGCGACGAGGGTGAGCCGGGCGTCGGGCGTCGAGGCGGCCGCCCCCACCGGCGACTCGGCCTCGGCCTCCCCCGAGGAGGTGGCACCGCTGCAGCCGGCGGCCAGCAGGACGGCGGTCAGGGCGATCGGCACTGCTGGAGCGCGCACGGGCTCCCTCCCCCGCCGGGCAGCCGCTCGCGCGGTGGCGCGACGTCGTCGGCGCGCCCGGCTGTCCCCGACCCTAACGAGCGGCGGGTGCTGGACACCCGCGCCGCCACGCCAGAGCATCGACCCCGAGATGACGACCGCATCCCTGTCGGGCCAGCCCGACACCCGATCGACCGGCTGGCGGGATGGGTCCGAGCCCCGCCCGCGACCAGGCTCGACAGCATGACCGACACCGCCGTCCTGCCCACCGTGTCACCCTCGCCCGCCACCCGGACGCGCAGCGTGCTGCGGCAGCTGGGTGTGGACACCGCCTACTCGCTGGTCGCGTTCCCCGTCGCGATCGCCGCGTTCGTCGTGGTGGTCACGGGCCTGTCGGTCGGCGCCTGGCTGCTCGTCGTCTGGGTCGGCGTCGCGGTGCTGGCCGCCACGCTGGTGGCCGCCCGGGGGCTCGCGGCCGTCGAGCGGGCGTGGCTGCCCGGCGTGCTCGACCGGCCGCTGCCGAGCCCGGCCTACCGGACCGCCGAGGGCCGGGCCGTGCGCCGGCTGACCACCCCGCTGCGCGATCCGCAGTGCTGGCTGGACGCGCTGCACGCCGTCCTCCGCTTCCCCTTCGCGATCCTGTCCTTCGTCGTCACCGTGACCCTCTGGGCCGGCGCGCTCGGCGGCCTCACCTACGGCCTGTGGGACTGGTCGCTGCCGAACGACCCGGACGACACCGACCTGCTGGAGCTGCTCGGCCTCGAGAGCACGGCCGGGCGGCGGATCCTGCTCCACACGACCATCGGCCTGCTGTTCGCCGTCGTCCTGCCGTTCGCCGTCCGCGGGGCGGCGTTGCTGCAGGCCCAGCTCGGCCGGGCCCTGCTGACCTCCCGCGCGGCCACGCAGGCCGAGCTCGGCCGGCTGGCCGAGGGCCGCGACGCTGCGGTCGCCGCCGAGGCGGTGGCGCTGCGCCGGCTGGAGCGCGACATCCACGACGGCCCGCAGCAGCACCTCGTGCGCCTGGGCATGGACCTCTCCCGCGCCCAGCGGCAGCTCGACCGCGACCCGGCCGCCGCCCGCGAGACGATCGGCGAGGCCGCGGTCCTCGCGAAGGAGGCGCTGGAGGAGCTGCGGGCGCTGTCCCGAGGCATCGCGCCGCCGGTGCTCGCCGATCGCGGCCTGGCCGCCGCGCTGGCCGCCGTCGCGGCCCGCTCCCCGGGGCCGGTGGAGCTCGCCGTCGACCTGCCCGAGCAGCGGCTGGCGCCGGTCGTGGAGAACACCGCCTACTTCGTCGTGAGCGAGGCGCTGGCCAACGTGGCAAGCACAGCGGGGCCACCACCTGCCAGGTCGTCGTCGTGGCCGCCGGGCCCGCGCTGCGGGTCACGGTCGAGGACGACGGCACCGGCGGCGCCGTCCTCGCCCCCGGGCACGGCCTGGCCGGTCTGGCCGACCGGCTGCGCGCGGTGGACGGCGTCCTGACCGTCGACAGCCCGCGGGGCGGGCCCACCCGGCTGGTCGCGGAGCTGCCGTGCGGGTCGTGATCGCCGACGACTCGGTGCTGCTCCGGGAGGGCCTGGTCCGGCTGCTGGAGGAGGAGGGCTGCGAGGTGGTCGCCGCCGTCGGCGACGGCCCGTCGCTGGTCCGGGCGGTGGCCGAGCACCGCCCGGACGTCGCCGTGGTCGACGTCCGGATGCCCCCGACGCACACCGACGAGGGACTGCGGGCCGCGGTCGAGGCCCGCGCCACCGTGCCCGGGACGGCGGTGCTCGTGCTCTCCCAGTACGTGGAGGTGGCCTACGCCGACGAGCTGCTCGCCGACGGCCGGGGCGGCGCCGGCTACCTGCTCAAGGACCGCGTCACCGACCTCGACTCGTTCCTCACCGCGCTCACCGACGTGGTCGGCGGTGGCACCGTGCTCGACCCGCAGGTGGTGGCGCAGCTGTTCGCCCGCCGCCGCGCCGACGACCCGGTCCGCCGGCTCACCCCCCGCGAGCGGGAGGTGCTCGGGCTGATCGCCGAGGGGCACTCCAACAGCGCGATCGCGCGGCGGCTGGTGGTCACCGAGGGCGCCGTGGAGAAGCACACCCAGCGGATCTTCGCCAAGCTCGACCTCGCCCAGGACGAGGACCAGCACCGCCGGGTGATGGCGACCCTGGCCTACCTGCGCAGCTGAGCGTCGCGGGTCAGCGGTTGGCGGCGTGCGCCTCCGCGAGCAGGGCCACGACCTCGTCGTCGACGTCCGCGGGCGTGGTGAGCGCCACGCGGACCGAGCAGGCGCCGTTGCCGATGCTGCGGGCGGCCAGCAGCCGGCCCGCGGGCTCGCGGTCGGGCAGCCGCAGCCCGAGGTCGACCCGGGTGCGCGTCGACGCCTGGACGACGGCGTAGGTGCGGCGCGGGCCCACGAGGCTGACGTAGCCCTTGCGCGCCTGCACGTGCCCCTCCCCCACGCCGGACGCCGCGACGAGGACCGCGTCGAGCACCGGGCGCAGCTGCGGCCGGTCGGCGTACTGGGCGTCGACCAGCTCGTCGGCGGTCGCGGTGAGGAAGTCCGGGTACCCGAACCGCTCCATCACCAGCACCATCTGCCCGTACCCGGTGATGCCCTGCCCGGCCAGCCAGGCCCGCACCTCCGGCTCGGTGTCCAGCCCCGTCTCGCGGACCCGCCGCGACCAGGTGGCGACGTCGTCCCCGGTGGCGGCGACCAGCCGCTGCTCGATCCCGGTCAGCATCTCCGCCCAGCTCCGCGTGCCCGCCATGCCGCCATCATCCGGAACCCGTTCGCGCACCGTCGGCAGGGACGGGTAGACAGCTCCGGTGACCGATCCCGCCGACGGCCTGCGCCCCGCCACGCCCGCGGAGTGGCCGGCGTTCAGCCGCGCCATGCTGCACGTCTTCGGTGAGGAGGCCACCGGAGCGTTCGTCGAGTCGGTGCCGCCGCACGCCGAGCTCGACCGCTCGCTGGCGATGTGGGACGGCGACCGGGTCGTGGCCACGGCCGGCATCTACAGCCGGGAGCTCACCGTGCCCGGCGCCGTCGTCCCGTGTGCCGGGGTCACCTGGGTGACCGTCTCCCCCACCCACCGCCGGCGCGGCATCCTGGCCGCGATCATGCGCCGCCAGCTCACCGAGCTGCACGAGCAGGGCCGCGAGGCGGTGGCCGCGCTGTGGGCCGCGGAGGCGCCGATCTACGGCCGGTTCGGGTACGCCCCGGCCACCTGGAAGGGCAACCTGTCCGGCGCCGTCCGACAGCTGCAGCTGCGCCCGGACGTGGACGCGGGCGACGGCCGGGTCGACCTGGTGCCGGTCGAGGAGTACCGCCGGGCCGCCGTCGCCGTGTACGAGCGGGTGCGGCGCGCCGTGCCGGGCAACCTGGCGCGCGGCGACGTGTGGTGGGACCGCGCCCTGCGGGACGACCCCGACCAGCGGAAGGGCGCGACCGAGCGGCGGCACCTCGTGCACACCGACGTCGACGGCACCGTCACCGGCTACGCGGCCTACCGGGTCAAGAACGCGTGGACCGACGGCGGCGAACCCGACGGCACCCTCACCGTCGAGGAGGTCCGGGCCACCGGCACCCCGGCGTACGCCGCGCTCTGGCGGTTCCTGCTGGGCATCGACCTCGTCCGCACGGTCACGGCCCCCTCGGCCTCGGACGACGACCCGCTGCGGTGGCTGCTCACCGACAGCCGCGCGCTGCACTCCCGGCCGGTCGACGCGCTGTGGGTGCGCCTGGTCGACGTCGGCCGCGCGCTGTCCGCCCGCCGCTACCCCACCCCGATCAACCTGGTGTTCGAGGTCCGCGACCCGTTCTGCCCGTGGAACGACGGGCGCTGGGCGCTGACCGCCGGCCCGTCCGGGGGCTTCTGCGCGGGGACCGACAGCGACCCCGACCTGGTCGTGGACGTCGAGGCGCTGGCCGCGGCCTACCTGGGCGGCGTCTCGCTGGCCACCCTGCAGGCCGCCGGCCGGGTGACCGAGGTCAGTCCGGGCGCGGTCACGCTGGCGGCGACGGCGTTCCGGTGGCCGGTCAGCCCGTGGTGCCCCGACGACTTCTGAAGGGCCCTGCTGCGGGGCCCCCTCAGACGGGCTCCTCGCGGGTGGGCAGGCCCCCGGCGGGGCGGTGCCGGTTCTGCTCGTAGTCGGTGACCAGGCCGATCCGGCGGGCGTGCCGCTCGTCGCCGCTGAACGGCGTCGCGAGGAAGGTCAGCACCAGCTCGGTGGCCTCCTCGACGCTGTGCTGCCGGGCGCCGATGGAGACCACGTTGGCGTCGTTGTGCTGGCGGGCGAGCTCGGCGGTCGCGGTGTTCCACACCAGCGCGGCGCGCACGCCCGGCACCTTGTTGGCCGCGATCTGCTCGCCGTTGCCCGAGCCCCCGATGACCACACCGAGGCTGCCGGGCTCGGTGACCGTGCGCTCACCGACCTCGAAGCAGAACGGCGGGTAGTCGTCCTGGGCGTCGTACTCGAACGCCCCGCAGTCGACGGGCTCGTGCCCGGCCTCGGTGAGCGCCTGCTTGAGGTGCTCCTTGAACTCCAGCCCGGCGTGGTCGGTGCCGACGAAGACGCGCATGGCGGCGAGTCTGTCAGGCTGCCGGGGTGGCGGTGCTGGGGGTCGACGGCTGGCGCGGCCAGTGGGTCGGCGCCCGCCTCGACGGCCGGACCGTGCAGCTGACCGTGCTCCGGACCGCCGCCGACGTCCTCGCCGTGGCGGACGTCGAGGTGGTCGGCATCGACATGCCGATCGGGCTGTCGGACGACGGCGTGCGGGCGTGCGACGTGGCGGCCCGCGAACGACTCCGCCCGTACGGCGCCACGAGCTCGGTCTTCCCCGCCCCGGTCCGCGCGGTGCTCGCCGCCCGCGGCTACGCCGACGCCCGGCGGCTGTCGGTCGAGGCGACCGGGGGCCGCTCCCTGTCGGCGCAGTCCTTCCAGCTCGTGGCGGCGATCCGCTCACTGGACGACGCGCTGGGCGAGCCGCCCGCCGACTCCGTCGTCGAGGTGCACCCCGAGCTGGCGTTCCGCGCCCTGGACGACCGGGTGCGCGACCCCAAGTCGGGCGCGCGCGGGCAGGCGCAGCGGATCCGCGCGCTGGAGCCGGTCATGGACGTGCTGGACGGGCTCTCCGACGCCCCGGCCGGCGTCCCGGTCGTCGACGCGCTGGACGCCTGCGCCGCGGCGTGGTCGGCCCGGCGGATCGCCGACGGCTCCGCGACGTGCGTGGGCGACGGCTCGCTCGACGCGCGGCACCGGCCGATGCGGATCTGCTGGTGACCTTCCGGGAGGTCGCCGACGGCGTCTTCGTCCGGCGGCACGCGTCGCTGGACCTCAACTGCGGGCTGGTCGTCGGCGACGGCGCCTGCCTGGTCGTCGACACCCGCTCCGACCTGGGCGAGGCCGCCGACCTGGCCGCCGCCGTCCGGAGGGTCACGGCGGCCCCGTGGACGGTGGTCAACACCCACGCCCACCACGACCACTGCTTCGGCAACGCGGCCTTCCGCCCGGCGACGGTGTGGGGCTCGCGGGGCTGCGCCGCGGACCTCCTGGCCACCGGCGAGGCCCAGCGCGCCGCCCGGGTGGCCGAGCTGCTGGCCGACGGCGACCCGGCGGGCGCGGAGCGGGTGCGGAGCGCCCCGCTGGACCCGCCCGATGCCCTGGTCGACGACGTGGCGCACCTCGACGTCGGGGGCCGGGAGGTGGTCCTGCGCTTCCTCGGCCGCGGGCACACCGGGCACGACCTGGTGGTGGAGGTCGAGGGCGGGACCGTCTTCGCCGGTGACCTCGTGGAGGAGGGCGCCCCACCGGCGTTCGACGACGCCTTCCCCGCGGAGTGGCCGGCCACGCTGGGCCGGCTGCACGCGCTGGCCCGCGGCCCGGTGGTGCCCGGGCACGGCGCCGTCGTCGACGCCGGCTTCGTGGGCGCGCAGCGGGAGGAGCTGCTGGCGGTGCTCGCCGCCGTCCGCGCCGGCCGGCTGGACGACGGGCCCTACGACGCGGCGACGATGCGGACGGCCTCGTCCCGGCCTAGGTGACCCGGCGGACGACGGACAGCGGCAGCACCCGCAACGCTGCTGCGACCGGGCGCCACGGCCACTCGGGGACGTAGGCGCGTGCCGGCTCCCGCTCGATCGCCGCGGTGAGCGCGTCGACACCGGTGTCGAGGTCGACGGTGAACGGCCCCCGGCGGCCGACGTTGATGTCGGTGGCGATGAACCCGGGCAGGAGCGTCGTCACCCGGACGCCGGTGCCCAGCAGGTCGGAGCGGATGCCCTCGGCGAGGGCGTTGAGCGCGGCCTTGCTGGCGCCGTACGCCGTCCGGGTGCCGCGCATGCCGCGGATCGAGGCGACCGAGGAGACCACCACGAGGTGGCCGCGGCCCTGCGCCCGGAACAACTCCACCGCCGCCTCGCACTGGGCGTGGGTGCCGAGCACGTTGGTGAACAGCGTGGCCCGGTTCGCCCAGGCGGTGCCGGTGCCGACCGAGGCGCCCTTGCCGATGCCGGCGTTGGCGATGAACCGGTCGATGCCGCCGAGCTCCGCGGCCAGTTCCGGGACCACCTTCTCGACCGCGACGGCGTCGTCGACGTCGAGGGCGGCGGTGACCACGCGGATGCCGGGGTGGGCGGCGAGCAGCTCCTCGCGGAGGGCGTCGAGCCGGTCGGTGCGGCGGGCGGCGAGGGCCAGGTCGCGGCCCATCGCGGCGAACCGGCGGGCCATGCCCTCGCCGAGCCCGGAGCTCGCGCCGGTGATGAGGATGCGCTGGCGGACGGGACGCGACACGCGGTCATCCTGTCCGACGACCCGCCGTACCGGCCAAAGTGGCCACAAAGGCCGCCGTCCGGGCGGCCATCGTGGCCACTCTGGCCCGTCGGGCTTCAGCGGCGGGTGACCTCGAGGGCGTCGGCCGGGACGGAGTCCATGTCGGGCCCGGACAGGCGGGTGCGCTTGAGCTCCCAGAAGTCCGGCAGGTTGGCCAGCAGGACCGCGCCGTCGAACGCCTTGCCGGCGTCCTCCCCGGTCGGCACCTTGCTGATCACCGGGCCGAAGAAGGCCACGCCGTCGATGTGCATGACCGGCGTGCCGACGTCGTCGCCGACCGGGTCCATGCCCTCGTGGTGGCTCTTCTCCAGGGCCTCGTCGTACTCGGTGGAGGTGGCGGCCTCGGCCAGCGACGCCGGGAGCCCGACCCGCTCCAGCGCCGGGGCGATCAGCTCGTCGAGCTCGACGCCCTCGTGGTGGCGCAGCGTGCCCATCGCCGTGTAGAGGTCGCCGAGGACCTCGTCGCCGTGCTGCTGGGCCGCGGCGATGGCGAGCCGGACCGGGCCGATCGCCTTCTTCATCATCTCCTGGTACTGCTCCGGCAGGTCACGGCCGCGGTTGAGCACGGCCAGGGACATGACGTGCCAGTGCAGGTCGATGTCGCGGACCTTCGCCGCCTCGAGGACCCAGCGGCTGGTGAGCCAGGCCCACGGGCACAGGGGGTCGAACCAGAAGTCGACGCGGGCCTTCACGGGCGAGCTCTGCACTGCCTCGGTCATGTCTCACTCCTCGCTGGCGAACGGTGCGCCGGATGACTGTCCTGCCCGTCCCCAAGTCGGACGGAGTGGTGGTTGTTCCCTCAACCGGATGGCGGTCCGCCGTCGACCGGGGAGGGCCGTCGTCCCTCCGTGGGAAGCTGCCGTGCGTGGCCGTACCCAACCTGACCCGCGATGACGCCGCCCGCCGTGCCCAGCTGCTGGCGGTGGACGGCTACGACGTCCAGTTCGACCTCACCGACGGCGCCGGGCGACCCGGCGAGCACACCTTCGGGTCGACCACCACGGTGCGGTTCACCTGCCGCGAGCCCGGCGCCGACACCTTCATCGACCTGGTCGCCGAGCGGGTGCGCTCGGCCACCCTCAACGGGGTCGAGCTCGACGTCGCCACCTACACCGAGGAGGGCGGCCTGCCGCTGCCCGGGCTGGCCGCGGAGAACACCCTCGTCGTCGAGGCCGACTGCCGGTACTCCAACTCCGGGGAGGGGCTGCACCGCTTCGTCGACCCGGAGGACGGTCAGGTCTACCTGTACACGCACTTCGAGCCGGCCGAGGCCAAGCGCGTGTTCGCCTGCTTCGACCAGCCCGACCTCAAGGGCACCTACACGGTGCACGTGACCGCGCCGTTCGACTGGCAGGTCGTCTCCAACACCGGCGGGCGCACGGTCGACGCCGGGCCGGGCGGCTCGCAGCTGCTGCACTTCGAGCCGACCAAGCGGCTGTCGACCTACCTGCTGGCCCTCATCGCCGGACCGTACGCGAAGGTCACCGACTCCCACGGCGGCATCCCGCTCGGGCTGTACTGCCGCGCCTCGCTGGCGAAGTACCTCGACCCGGAGGAGCTGCTCCGGGTCACCAAGCAGGGCTTCGACTTCTACCACCGGGTGTTCGACTACCCGTACCCGTTCGACAAGTACGACCAGCTGTTCGTGCCGGAGTTCAACGCCGGGGCGATGGAGAACGCCGGCGCCGTCACCATCCTCGAGGACTACGTCTTCCGGTCCAGGGCCACCCGGGCCCGCTACGAGCGGCGCGCGGAGACCGTGCTGCACGAGCTGGCCCACATGTGGTTCGGCGACCTCGTGACCATGCGCTGGTGGGACGACCTGTGGCTCAACGAGTCCTTCGCCACCTACATCTCCACCCTGTGCCAGGCCGAGGCGACCGAGTACACGACCGCGTGGACGACGTTCGCCAACACCGAGAAGGCGTGGGCCTACGCGCAGGACCAGCTGCCCTCCACCCACCCCATCGCCGCCGACATGGTCGACGTCGCGGCGGTCGAGGTGAACTTCGACGGCATCACGTACGCCAAGGGCGCCTCGGTGCTCAAGCAGCTGGTGGCCTACGTCGGCCGGGAGGAGTTCCTCCGCGGCGTGCAGCGCTACTTCCGCACCCACGAGTACGGCAACACGACCCTCGCCGACCTCCTCGACCCGCTGTCGGAGGCCACCGGCCGTGACCTGTCGGCGTGGGCCGAGCAGTGGCTGCAGACCAGCCAGGTCAACACCCTGCGGCCGGTCCTGGAGCTCACCGACGACGGCCGGTACGCCTCCTTCGCCATCGAGCAGACCGCGGTGCCCGAGCACCCGGTGCTGCGCCGGCACCGGCTCGCCGTGGGCCTCTACGACACCGGCCCGGACGGGCTGACCCGCACCACCCGGGTGGAGCTCGACGTCGACGGCGAGCGCACCGAGGTGCCGGAGCTGGTCGGGCACCCGGCCGCGGACCTCGTGCTGGTCAACGACGACGACCTCACCTACGCCAAGCTGCGGCTGGACGACCGCTCGCTGACCACGCTCAAGACGGGCATCGGCACCCTCCCCGACCCGCTGGCGCGTGCGCTGTGCTGGTCGGCGGCCTGGGACATGACCCGGGACGCCGAGCTGCCCGCCCGCGACTGGGTGGCGCTGGTGCTGGCCGGGGTCGACGCCGAGACCGAGATCAGCGTCGTCCAGTCACTGCTGGCGCGGGTGCAGACCGCCCTGGCCAGCTACGCCGACCCGCGCTGGGCCGAGACCGGCTGGCGCGCGCTGGCCGACAAGGCGCTGGCCGCGCTGGAGGCGGCCGAGCCGGGCAGCGACACCCAGCTGCAGTGGTCGCGGACCCTCGCCGGCGCGGCCCGCACCGAGGCGCACGCGGCCTACCTGCGCCGCCTGCTCGACGGCTCGCACGTCGTCGAGGGGCTGCCGGTGGACGCCGACGCCCGCTGGGCGTTCCTGAACGGGCTGGTCGCCATCGGCGCGGCCGGGGACGCCGAGATCGAGGCCGAGGAGGTCCGCGACGCGACCGCCACCGGTGCGCGCCGGGCGGCGACGGCGCGGGCGCTGCGGCCGACGGCGGAGTCGAAGGAGGAGACCTGGCAGCGGGCCTTCACCGAGGACACGATCCCGAACGCGGTGCACGAGGCGATGCTGCAGGGGTTCTGGCACCCCGCCCAGCGGGAGCTGACCGCCGGTTTCGTGGAGCGCTACTTCACCGACATCCGCCCGCTCTGGGACCGCCGTCCCGGCGAGATCGCCAAGAACGCGGTGCAGTACCTGTTCCCGCCGGTGGTCGAGCTGCGCACGGTCCAGGCCGCGGACGCCTGGCTGGCCGGCGAGGACCACCCCGCCCCGCTGCGGCGGCTGGTCGCCGAGGGCCGGGACGGCATCGCCCGGGCGCTGCGGGCCCGCGAGCGGGACGCCGCCGCGAACGGCTGAGGGAGGACCGCACACGAGAGGCCCAGGACCCGGTGGGTCCTGGGCCTCTGTCGGCTGGAGTGGTCGGCCCCCTGCAGGGTCCCGCCGCGAGCGTGCGAGGGGGGCAGGGAGTCCTCTCTCAGTGGGCGCGCAGGTACCGCGGGTGGCCGGCCTGGTCCGAGAGCTGGCGCAGCCCGTTGACGATCCCGCCGACCAGGTCGCCGGAGGCGAAGGCGTTGGTCATCGACAGCACCGCGAGCGCGCAGGCGCGGTCGGGCAGCCGGCGGGACGCGGCCGCGCCGACGACGACCTCCACGACCCGCTGCCCGGGCGAGATCGCCAGCAGCACCGACTCGGGGAGGGTGCCGCCGGAGTGCTCGAAGAGCTCCTCGGCGCGGCGCCGGGTCTGCGACCCGAGCTCGCCGACGTAGAGGGTGAACCGCAGGCCGGTCTCCCGGGAGGACATCGTCAGCGCCTCGTCCAGGCGCAGCAGCTCCCGGTAGCTGAAGATCGAGTCGGGGGACTCGGCCTCGTCGGTGCGCGTCGCCGCCGTCCCGGCGGACGTCGCCGTGTCGTGCGACGTGGCTTCCAGCGCGCGGGTCATCTCCGGCCTCCCGGGGCGTTCTCGGTGGGGGTGCAGGTGCTCATTGCCGTCACCAGGTCCCGCGGGCGCCGCCGTAGGGGCGGCCGGAGGCCGACGTCCCGGCGGTCAGGGCGTGCGAGCCGTGGTGGCCGTCGCCGTGCCCGCCGGAGGCGGTGTGCGGCTCGAACCAGACGGGCTCGTGCTCCCACGGCTGCCCCGGCTTGTAGCGCGCCTTCCGGTTGCGCGCTCCGGGCAGGAACGTCAGCAGCGCCAGGACGGCGATCACGGCCAGCGGGGCCACCACGTAGACGAGGAGGGTCTCGGCGACGGTCACGGGCCACAACCTACCGTCAGCCGCCCCGCGCCTCCTGGTCAGTCCCACCCTGCGGGGTGGCGTCCCGCCCAGGGCCGTGCCGCCTCCAGCTGGGCCGAGAGCGCGATCAGCGTCGCCTCGTCGGCGGGCCGGCCCACGAGCATGCTGCCGACCGGCAGACCGCCGTCCGTCCAGTGCAGCGGGACGCTCACCGCGGGCTGGCCGGTCACGTTGAAGACGGCGGTGAACGCCGCGTAGCGCTTCTGCCGTTCGAAGTCCGCGGCGCCGTCCCCGTCGGCGTCGAACCAGCCCAGCGGGCGCGGCGTCATGGTGGTGACCGGCGCCAGCAGGACGTCGAACCCCGCGGTCGCCTGGATGAAGCGGCGGGAGAACAGCCGCAGCGCGGTGAGCGCCTCCATCGCCGACTGCGCCGACTGCGCCAGCCCGCGGGCGCGCAGCTCCCGGGTGAGCGGGCGCAGCTCCCCCGCCCGCTCGGAGGGCACCGGCAGCAGCGTCCCGGAGAGGGTCCAGGCCCGCTCGAAGGCCGCCAGCACGTCCGGCCCGAGCAGGCCGCCCGGCACGTCCTCGACGTCGTGCCCCAGCTCCTCGAGCAGGCGGGAGGCGTCGTCGAAGGCCGCCTGCACCTCCGGGTCGAGCGTGACGTCGGGCATCGGCGAGGTCAGGTGCCGGCCGATCCGCAGCCGCCCGACCGGCCGGTCGGCGTAGCCCAGGAACGTCTCCCCCGGCGGGGGCGGCGGGGCCCACGTGGCGTCCCCGGGCACCGGGCCGGCCATCGCGTCGAGCATGGCCGCGGCGTCCCGCACGGTGCGCGCGAGCGGCCCGTTGGTGCCCAGACCGGTGACGTCGCCGCCGAGGGGGGCGTTGCTGACCCGGCCCCGGCTGGGCTTGATGCCGTACAGCCCGTTGATGCTGGCCGGGATGCGGATCGACCCGCCGCCGTCGCTGCCCTGCGCGAACGGCAGCATCCCCGCGGCCACCGCCACCGCCGCACCGCCGCTGGACCCGCCGGCCAGCCGGGTGCGGTCCCAGGGACAGCGCGCCGGGCCCGCCAGGACGTTGTCGGTGTAGCAGGGGAACCCGAACTCAGGTGTGTTCGTCTT
The DNA here is from genome assembly GCF_054050135.1 of Geodermatophilus sp. SYSU D00705. Classification (NCBI taxonomy): domain Bacteria; kingdom Bacillati; phylum Actinomycetota; class Actinomycetes; order Geodermatophilales; family Geodermatophilaceae; genus Geodermatophilus; species Geodermatophilus sp. SYSU D00705. The sequence goes on from NZ_JBJGYT010000006.1 coordinate 175,410, forward strand.
GCCGACGCTGATCGTCCCGGCGGCGGCCAGGGCGGTGACCACGTGGTCGTCGACGGTCGCGACGTTGTCGGCGAAGAGCGCCGAACCGAACGTCGTCCGGACGCCGGCGGTGTTGTTGAGGTCCTTGATCGCGGTGGGGACGCCGAGCAGTGGGGGCAGCTCGCCGCCCCGGCGCAGGCGCTGCTCGGCGCGGCCGGCCGCGGCCAGCGCCCGCTCGGGGGTCACGGTGAGGAACGCCCCCAGGCCGGGGTCGAGGGCCTCGATCCGGCGCAGCGCGTGCTCGACGAGCTCGGTGGGGGTCACCTCCCCCGCCCGGACGGCGGCGGCCTGCTCGAGCGCGGTCAGGTCGTGCAGCTGCGTTCCCGGCGTCACGCCCGGCGACGCTAGCCCGGTAGACAGGACGGCGTGGACCTCTCCCGCACCGCTGCCGCGCACCTGGACGCCACGGACCCCCTGGCCGGCTTCCGCTCCCGGTTCGCCGGCGCCGGAGACGACGGCGTGCTGTACCTCGACGGCAACTCCCTCGGGCGGATGCCCCGGGAGACCCCGGCCGCCCTGGCCCGGGTCGTGGAGGATGAGTGGGCGCGGGGGCTGGTGGGCTCGTGGTCGTCGTGGATCGGCACCGCCACCCGCATCGGCGACCTCCTCGCCGAGGGGGTGCTGGGCGCTCGCCCGGGGGAGGTGCTGGTCAGCGACTCGACGTCGGTGGACCTCTACAAGCTGCTGGTCGCCGCGGCCGACGCCCGCCCGGGCCGCGACGTGCTCGTCTGCTGCGCCGACGACTTCCCCACCGACCGCTACATCGTCGCCGGGGTCGCCGCGGCGCGCGGGATGACGGTGCGCGAGGTGCCGGCCGACGTCGACGAGGGGCTGGACCCGGCCGTACTGGCCGGGGCGCTCGACGAGCGGGTCGCCGTCGTCGTCCTCTCCGCCGTCGCCTACCGCTCCGGGGCGCTGGCCGACGTCCCCGCGGTCACCGCCGCCGCCCGGGAGGTGGGCGCGCTGGTGCTGTGGGACCTCTCCCACGCCGCCGGTGCGGTGCCGGTCGACCTCGCCGCCAACGGCGCCGACCTGGCCGTCGGCTGCACCTACAAGTACCTCAACGGCGGGCCCGGCGCCCCGGCGTTCCTGTACGTGCGGCGCGAGCTGCAGGAGCAGCTGCGCCAGCCGATCTGGGGCTGGTTCGGCCAGCGCGACCAGTTCGAGATGGGCCCGGCCTACGACCCCGTGCCCGGCATCGAGCGGTTCGGCGTCGGGACGCCGCCGGTGGTCGCCATGGCCGCGGTCGAGGTGGGGGCGCGGCTGGTCGCCGAGGCCGGGGTGGAGCGGCTGGCCGCCAAGGGCCGGGCTCTGGGCGAGCTGACCCTGGCCCTGGCCGACGCCTGGCTGGTCCCGCGCGGGATGGCGCTGGCCTCCCCCCGCGACCCGGCCCGGCGCGGCTCGCACGTCACCCTCGCCCACCCGCAGGCCTGGCAGCTCACCCAGGCCCTCGTCGACCGCGGCGTCGTGCCCGACTTCCGGGCGCCGGACCGCGTGCGGCTGGGCCCGGCGCCGCTCTACACCCGCTTCGTCGACGTGTGGGACGCGATGGACCGCCTCCGCGAGGTGCTGGCCACCGGCGCCCACGAGGGCTACCCCGTGGAGCGCGCCCGCGTCACCTGATCAGGCCTGTGCGACCACGACGAAGTTCTCCGTCGCGGCGCGCCCGTCGGCCCGCTGGAAGCAGGTGATGAGCACCAGCCGGCCCGGCACCGCCCGCCAGACCTCGTCGGCCGCGGCGAGCTCTCCCTTCGCGTAGCGGGCGGTGCTCTGCACGGTGTAGCTGACCGTGCCGTCCGGTGTCCGGACGTCGACGACGTCGCCCGGACCGACCGCGCCCCGCCGGTGGTCGGCGGTCAGCAGCGGGCCGAAGCCGTCGTCCCCGCGGCCGGCCGAGTGGGCCGCGATGTAGAGGGTGTTGTCGGCCTGCTCGGCGCCGGCCACCGGCGCGCCGTAGGCCTCGATCCAGTAGGCGGCGGTCAGCGTCGGTGGGTCGATCACCCCGCGCTCCGGCGTGAGGGGCAGCAGCGGGAGGTCCAGGCCCACGGAGTCGATCGCCACGTGCACCGACGACGACGGCGTGGCCCGCGCGGTCGGCGTCGGGCTCGGCGAGGGGCTCTCCGATGGTGCCGCCGCCGTCGCTACGGCCGTCGCGGACGCCGACGGCGTGGTCGGCGCCGCGGCCGCGGCCGGTCCGGTCGCCGGGCCCGAGTGCAGCCCGACGCCCAGGACCAGCACCCCGGTGACGCCGAGCGCGGCGGCCCCCGAGAGAGCCGCCGCGCGCCGGGTCGGTCGGGTCAGCCGCGGCACGTCACTCCCCGGCGGCGCGGCGCCCGGGGCGCAGGACGGCCGCGGTGGCCAGGCCGGCGGCGACGACCATGCCGCCACCGAGGAAGACCAGCGGGGAGACGTCGGTGCCGGCGGCGGGCTCGACCCAGCCGGTCTCCGAGCGCAGGCCCTGGTTCTGCGCCGGGGTCACCGGAGCCGCCGTCACCGGAGCGGCCGTGACCTCGATGTCGAAGCTGGTGACCGACAGCTCGGAGGGGTTGGTCGTGCCTGCGCCCGGGAGCCGGCTGGGCACGCCGAGCAGCACCTCCAGGTGGTAGCGACCGGCCGCGAGGCCCGGCGGGAGCGTGACGGTCAGCCCCTCCGGGCCGAGCTGCGTCCGGTGCTCGAACTCGGCAGACACGCCGCCGTGGGCGTCCCGGGTCTGCAGGGAGGTCCACACGAACGGGGACTGCGGGTCCCCGAGTCCGAGGGCCCGCAGACGCGAGCCGGACGGAACGGGCAGCGACAGGTCCGAGCCGGCGACCACGGTGGCCGTCACGCACGGGGTGGACGCGCCGGCCGGGCACCCGAGCGCCGCGGTGGCGACCAGCTGCGGGACGGCGTACTGGAGGAAGCCGGGGATCGTGCCCGTGAACCGGTACTGGTAGCTCAGCGGGTCGATGAACGTGATCCCGGCGCCCACGCCCGTGGCCGGCGTGATGCCGGCGAAGGACAACCTCGCGTAGGGGCCGTTGACACCGTCATCGGCCGGCATCACGACGTCGTACCAGCCGTCGCCGAGGGCGGTCACGACCAGCTGGTCTGCCGGCAGCGCGGCGCCGGTGGAGTAGCTCCGCGTGGGGACGGCACCCGGTGCCGGCATGAGGTCGAGCGAGGCCACCATGGCACTGGCGTCGACCTGCTGGGGCAGGTGCAGGCGCGCCGACCCGGTGTAGGCCATGTCGACAAACCGGGTCTCGGGGTCGGCGTACGGGACGAAACCGGGGTGCTCGCCCACGTTCTCCTTGGGGCGGAGGCTCAGCTCCACCTCTGCCGGGTCCAGGGACACGGTCACGGGGGCGGTGCTCGCGGCGGGCGCCGCGAGCACCGCCGGAGCGGCCAGGCCGAGGAACGTGAGACCGACCAGGCCGAGCACCCCGAGGCGCGCGGCGGTGCGACGCCGGGGAGTGGTGCGGAGGGACATGCGCGGCAGCGCCTTCCGGGTCAGTGGCGCTCACCGCGCCGGTGATCCGGAACGTATCGGTCCTCGTGTGCCCTCTGGCGAAGAAGCACGCCAATGTCACGCGTGTAGGCAATGAGGCTGTGGAGCACTGCCGAGGCAGCGACGATCCGCCCGCTGCCAGACATCGACAGTTGCCAACTGTGCGCGCCTGCGGCGGCATACACCACCAAGCCGGTCAGTCGGGGTCGGGGACGCCGATCGGGTTGCGCTCCGGCCACAACCCGGCCGCCAGGACGGCGCGGCGGACCGGCCCCAGCAGCTCGGCCAGCCGGTCGCAGTGCGGGTCGCCCAGTTCCCGCCACGGGCCCAGGGCCAGCCGGTCGGTGTCGGCCTCGACCGTGGCGACGATCGCGGCCCCCTCGGCGGTGAGCTCCTCCCCCGCCAGCCAGCCGCGGCCGGCCAGGTGGTCCGCGGCGGCGTCCCACGCCTCGGCGTCCCAGCCGCGGGCGCGCATGAGCCACTCCTTCTCCGTCCGACCCGCCGCGGCCGCCAGGACGTGTGCCCCCACCCCGGAGATCTCCCGCTGCAGCAGCGCGGCGTTGTGCCCGTCGCCCCGGTGCTCCCGCAGCGTGGTGAGCGCCTGCCACACCGCCAGGTGCGGCTCCTCCGGCAGCGGCAGGCCCGCGTTGGCCGCGGCCAGCGGGCGACCGGGCAGGTCGACGGCCCGCGCGGCGGCGGTGAGCAGACCCGCCGCCTCGAGGGCCTCCGCCGAGCCCGGCCAGTCGGCGCCGAGCACCCGCCGGACGGCGGCGTCCACCCCCGCCAGCCGGGCCTCCAGCGCCCGCGCCGGTGTCACCGACCGCCAGACGGCCGGCACCCGGCGGGCCACGAACGACGGCGCGAAGTTGTAGAAGGTCGCCGTCACGACCTCGGGTCCGGCCGGGCCCAGCGGGGCGGCGCGCAGCGCGAAGTAGGTCGACCAGAACCCGTCCAGTCCGGCGGCCTCGGCGGCCGACCGGCACTCGTCGGCGAAGTAGGTGAGCGCGTGGTACGGCTCGCCGAGCGCCCACAACCGCCGCGCCGTCGCCGGCGAGGTCATGCACTGACGCTCTCGGGCACGCCCAGCCACTCCCGCCAGCGCGGGTCGACGGTGCGGGCGCCGAGCAGCCGCCAGGCCGCGCCGCTGGGCGTCCGCGGCGGGTGGGGCAGCTTCCACCCCAGCTCCGCCAGCGACCGGTCGGCCTTGGTGTGGTTGCAGCGTCGGCACGCCGCGACCACGTTGTCCCAGGTGTGGGTACCGCCGCGGCTGCGGGGGACGACGTGGTCGATGCTCGTCGCCGAGGACCCGCAGTACACGCAGGTGGAGCCGTCGCGGGTGAACACCGCCCGCCGGGACAGCGGCACCTGCGCCGGGTAGGGCACCCGCACGTAGCGGGTCAGCCGCACCACCACGGGTACCGGGAGGGTCACCGACTCCGAGTGCACCTCCTCCGGCGAGCAGTCGACGGAGACGGCCTTGTCGGCGAGCACGAGCACGATGGCGCGACGGCTGGAGACGACGCACAGCGGCTCGTACGTGGCGTTGAGCAACAGCGTCGCGGCGCTGGTCACCCGCGCGGGGGCAGGCGGCGCCGGTGGGGAGTGGGGGTCGCGCCGCGGACCTGGATGGCCTGCGGACGACCCGTGGTGAGGACGCGGCACGGGGCACCTCCGAGCGCCCGGGGCCGCGCGCCGGGTGCAGTGCGACCCGTGGGCTCCCCCATTCTGGCCTGGACCGGGGCCTGCGCGCCTTCGGGGAGCGACGGCGGCCTCGTTACCGTGGCGCGGGTGCGCTATCCCGAAGCCCCCCGGCTCGACCTCGTCGAGCACCTGCACGGACACGCCGTCACCGATCCGTACCGCTGGCTCGAGGACCCGGCCGACCCGCGGACGGTCGAGTGGACCCGCGCCCAGGACGCGCTGACCGCGGAGGCCCTGGCCGCACTGCCGCTGCGCGACCGGTTCGCCGCGCGCCTGGAGGAGCTGGTCCACGCCGGCGCCGTCGGCGTCCCGGTGTGGCGCGCGGGCCGCGCCTTCTCCACCCGGCGCGACCCCGGGCAGGAGCACGCCGTCCTGCGCGTGCGCGAGCCCGACGGCACCGAACGGGTGCTCGTCGACCCGATGGCCGTCGACCCCTCCGGCACGACCACCCTCGACGCGTGGTCACCCTCGTGGGAGGGCGACCGGCTGGCCTACCAGCTGTCCACCGGCGGCGACGAGGAGTCGCGGCTGTACGTGCTCGACGTCGCCACGGGCGAGCAGCTCGACGGGCCGGTCGACCGCTGCCGGTACTCCCCCGTGGCCTGGCTGCCCGGCGGCGAGGAGCTGTTCTACGTCCGCCGGCTGGCGCCCGATCTCGTGCCCGCCGGCGAGGAGCAGTTCCACCGCCGGGTGTGGCGCCACCGCGTCGGCACCGACCCGGACGGCGACGTCCTGGTGCACGGCGAGGGCAGCGACCCCTCGACCTACTTCGGGGCGCGCACCAGCCGCGACGGCCGGTGGCTGGTCGTCTCCGCCTCCGTCGGCACCGCCCCGCGGGACGACGTGTGGCTGGCCGACCTCACCGCGGACGGCGTCCTGCGCGAGCTCCAGGTCGGCGTCGACGCCCAGACCGCGGCCTGGGTGGCGCGCGACGGCCGGCTGTGGCTGATGAGCGACCGCGGCACCCCGCGCTGGCGGCTGGCGGTCGCCGACCCGGCCGATCCGTCGACCTGGGCACCGGAGGCGTGGCGGGACGTCGTCCCGCAGCAGGCGGACGGCGTCCTCACCGACGTGGCCCTCGTCGACGGCCCGGACGGCGGCCTGCAGGTGCTCGCCGTGCACTCGGTCGACGCCACGGACCGGCTGTCGGTGTGGGCCGGGGACGGCTCCGGCCGGGTGGCCGAGGTGTCCGACCTGGCCCCGGGCAGCGTGTCCGGGGTGAGCGCGCCGCCGGAGGGCGGCACCACCGCGTGGGTGGGCTTCACCGACCACGCCACCCCGCCGTCGGTGCTGCGCTGGGACGCCGCCGAGCCGACCGCCCTGACCGGGTGGGAGCAGGCGCCGGTGGCCGGCGAGGTGCCGCAGGTCCGGGTCGTGGAGACCCACGCGACCTCCGCCGACGGGACGCCGGTCCACCTGTTCGTGCTGTCCGGGAGCGGCGCCCCCGACACCCCGCGCCCGGCGGTGCTCTACGGCTACGGCGGCTTCAACGTCGCCCTCACCCCCTCCTACACGGCGCAGGCGCTGGCCTGGGTGGCGGCCGGGGGCGTGTGGGCGGTGGCCAACCTGCGCGGCGGCTCCGAGCACGGCGAGGAGTGGCACCGCGCCGGCATGCGCGAGCGCAAGCAGAACGTCTTCGACGACTTCGCCGCGGCCGGGGAGCACCTGGTGGCCCAGGGGTGGACGACGCACGCACAGCTCGCGGTGATGGGCGGCTCCAACGGCGGCCTGCTGGTCGGGGCGACCCTCACCCAGCGGCCCGACCTCGCGGCGGCCGTCGTCTGCAGCGCGCCGCTGCTGGACATGGTCCGCTACGAGCGCTTCGGCCTGGGCCGCACCTGGAACGACGAGTACGGCTCCGCAGAGGACCCGACCGAGCTGGGCTGGCTGCTGGGCTACTCGCCCTACCACCGGGTGGTGGAGGGCACCGCCTACCCGGCGGTGCTGTTCACGACGTTCGAGTCCGACACCCGGGTCGACCCACTGCACGCCCGCAAGCTCGCGGCGGCGCTGCAGCACGCGACCACCGCGCCGGCGCCGGTGCTGCTGCGCCGGGAGACCGAGGTGGGCCACGGCGCCCGCGCGGTCAGCCGCACCGTGGGGCTGGCCGCCGACCAGCTGGCGTTCCTCGCCGCGCACACCGGGCTGGGCTCCGCGGCGGGGTGAGCCCGGAGGCGGGCAACGACATCCGGGGCGCCTCGGACGCACACCGGGCCGGGAGTCTTGCGGTGTCGTGCCTGCTCTCGCGGTCGCGCAGTGCCGCACGAGCACGGAGAACGCCGCGAGAGCCGGCCTGACCGGCTGAACGGGACCGGGCCCCGCCCCCCTCCTGAGCGGAGAGGGACGGGGCCCGGCGTCCCCTGCGGGGTTCAGTTCTCGAAGTAGAGCTCGTCGAGCTCGACGTCGCCCTCGATGATGCCGTCCTGCTCACCGAGCTGGAGCAGCAGCTCGACCGACTCCCGGTTGATCTCGCTCTGGAACGTCGGCAGCGTCAGTTCCTGGGCGACCTCCGGCGCGATCTGGGTGTACTCGCCGAGCACCTCGCGGACCTGGTCGGGGTTGGCCTGGGCGTACTCCTGGGCCTCGACCATCGCCTCGGCGAAGGACTCGACGACGTCGGGGTTCTCCGCCGCGTACTGGTCGGAGGTGAAGTACCCGGCCACCGTCAGGTCGTCGTCGGTCTCGACGTACGGGAAGGAGACCCGGCGCAGGCCCGCGGCCTCACCGGCGGTCGCGGTCGGCTCGACGGCGAACGCGGCGTCGACCTGGCCGGTGGTCACCGCGGCCACCATGTCGGGGAAGGGGATCTCGACGAACTCGATGGTCGTCGGGTCGCCGCCGGCCTGCCGCACGCTCTCGCGGACGACGGTGTCGCTGATGTTGTTGATCGAGTTGATCGCCACCCGCAGGCCCGGCAGGTCCGCCGCGCTCTGGACGGGGCTGTCGGCCGGGACGACGACGGCGGCGAAGTCGTCCTCGAGGTTGCCGGTCGCGCCCGGGCCCGGGGCGACCAGGGCCAGCGGGACGCCGCGCCCGGTCGCCTGCAGGAGGCTGGTGATGTTGGAGAAGCCGAACTGGGCCTCACCGTTGACGACGGCCGGCACGATCGCCGCGCCACCCTGCGCGAGGAAGGGCTCGACCTCCAGGCCGGCCTCCTCGAAGATCCCCTGCTGGATGCCGAGGTAGAGCGGGGCCACGTCGACGATCGGGATGGCACCCACGCGGATCGAGGTCAGGCCGCCACCCTCGCCCCCACCCCCGCCCCCGCCGGCGGACTCCTCGTCGCCGCCTCCACACGCGGCCAGCACCACGGTGCTGGCGAGGGTGAGGCTGATCAAGGTACGACGCACTGGTCCTCCAGGAACTGGCTGTTGCAGGTCGGGGCGCGTGTTCTCCGCGTCCCGACGGATGGTCGGCGGCGGACGCTAGGTGGTCGTCCAGAGCACGTCAACACGCGCGCCGGGGCCTTTACCGCTTCGTGCCCGCTCCGGTACCGGACCGTGGCCGGAGGGCGGGGACGGGGCGATCGGCGGCGTGGGAGGCTCGGGAGTGATCCCCTTTCGGGCGGGGAACCTGAGAGTATTTCCGTGATGACTGCTTCACCCTCCGTACTCGCTGCTGCCGACGACGGCCTGACCGGGTCCGTCCCCGACTGCGCCGACTACTGGCTCTGCCAGCAGGTCTACGACTGGTTCGGGATGGACTGGCTGGCGGAGAACGCGCAGGCCCTGATCGCCAAGCCGACGAAGATCCTGCTGATCGTCGTCCTCGCCACGCTGGTCCGGTACCTGGCCCACCGCGCGATCCGCCGGCTGACCGAGCGCACCGCGACCGGCGCCGTCCCCTCGATCCTGCGCGGACGGCGTGCCCGCGCCACGGCGCAGGGCGACGCCCTCCTCGACCAGCTCGCCGCCCGCCGCACACAGCGGGCCGAGGCCATCGGCTCGGCGCTGCGCTCGTTCGCCTCGATCGTGGTGCTCGGCATCGCCGTGGTGCTCGTGCTCGGCGAGCTCGGCATCAACCTGGCGCCGATCCTCGCCAGCGCCGGCGTGGTCGGCGTCGCGCTGGGGTTCGGTGCGCAGAACCTGGTGAAGGACTTCATCGCCGGGATCGGCATCATCCTGGAGGACCAGTACGGCGTCGGCGACGTCGTCGACCTGGGTGAGGCCAGCGGCACCGTCGAGGCGGTCGGGCTGCGCATCACCCGGTTGCGCGACGTGAACGGCGTGGTCTGGTACGCCCGCAACGGCGAGATCCTGCGGGTGGGCAACAAGAGCCAGGGTTACGCACAGGTGGTCATCGACATGCCGGTCGCCCACGACACCGACCTGGAGCGGTGCCGGACGATCATGCAGGAGGTGGCCGACGAGATGTACGCCGAGGAGGAGTGGGCCCCCGCGCTGCTGGCGGCGCCGGAGTCCCTCGGCGTCGAGCAGATCACCTCGGAGGGCGTCTTCATGCGGCTGCAGGTGCGCAGCACCAACGCCGACCAGTGGCGGGTCGGGCGCGAGCTGCGCATGCGGCTCAAGGAGCGCTTCGTCGCCGAGGGCATCCGCACCCCGCTGCCGCTGCTCAGCGCGGCGTCCGGCGCCGGGGCAGGAGCCCGCTGAGCGGGGGTGCGCCGGCGGGCCCGAGCCCGGCCGGCGCGACGCGCACGCGCCCGGCGACCTTCCGTGAGGTCTTCGCCGTGCGGGAGTTCCGGCCGCTCGCCGGCAGCTACCTGCTGTCCACGATCGGCGACGAGCTCGCCCGCGTCGCGCTGACCGTCCTGGTCTACCAGCGCACCTCCTCCCCGCTGCTCTCGGCGATCACCTTCGGCATCAGCTACCTGCCGTGGCTGGTCGGCGGCCCGCTGCTGTCGACGCTGGCCGACCGGCTGCCCCGCCACCGGGTCCTGATCACCGCCGACGTCGCCCGCGCCCTGCTCGTCACCGGCATGGCGGTCCCCGGCACGCCGCTCGGGGTGCTGCTGGCCCTCCTGCTGCTGGTCGCGCTGTGCGCGCCCCCGTTCGAGTCGGCCCGCTCGGCCCTGATGGCCGACGTGCTCGACGGCGACCGGTACGCGGTCGCCACCTCGCTGACCAACATCGGTTCCCAGGTCGCCCAGATGGCCGGGTTCCTGCTCGGCGGGGTCCTGGTGGCGCTGCTGAGCCCCTCGGCGGTGCTGCTGCTCGACGCCGCCACCTTCGTGCTGTCGGCGTGCTGGCTGAAGGCCCGCCTGCGGCCCCGCCCCGCCCCGGACGACGGGCGGGCGAGCGAGCCGCGATCGGTGTGGCGGGGCACGGGTGAGGGGCTGCGGCTGATCGCGCGCACCCCGCGGCTGCGGGCGATCATCGCCCTCACCTGGGTGGGCACCCTGTTCGCCAACGCGCCCGAGGGCATCGCCACCCCGCTGGCCGACGAGCTCGGGCAGGGCGCCACGCAGGTGGGTCTGCTGCTCGCGGCCAACCCGCTGGGCGTCACCGTCGGCGGGCTGCTGGTCGCCCGGGCCCTCACCCAGGAGCGCCGCGAACGGCTGGTGCCGACCCTGGTGCTGCTGTCCCTGGTGCCGGTGCTGCTGGCCGGGCTGGTCGCCGTCTGGGCCGGCCCGGGCCGCGGGGCCTACGCGGTCGTGGTCGCGCTGACGTTCGTGGCCGGCCTCGGCGCGGCCTGGGTGATCCCGCTCAACGTCGCGTTCGTGCAGGCCGTGCCCGCGGCCTACCGCGGCCGCGCCTTCGGGGTGGCGGCCAGCGGGCTGTACGGCGTCCAGGGGCTCGGGGTGCTGGTCGCCGGCCTCGCGGCCGAGGGGCTGCCGGCCGGTGGCGTGTGGGCGCTGCTCGGCGCGGTCGGCCTGCTCGCCGTCGTCCCGCCGCTGGTCGCCTACCGACGTACGCAGGGTCACGTGGCAGCAGGCGCCGAGCCTGCGGGACGATCGGTGGCATGAGCCAGTCCAGCCGGTCCCTGCCCTCGGCACGGACGTTCTACGACGAGGTCGGCGGCGAGCCGACCTTCCGGCGGCTGGTGGCCCGCTTCTACGCCGGGGTGCGCACCGACCCGGTGCTGGCGCCGCTCTACCCGCAGGACGACTGGGAGGGCGCCGAGACCCGGCTGCGCGGGTTCCTCGAGCAGTACTGGGGCGGGCCGACGACGTACTCCGAGCAGCGCGGGCACCCGCGGCTGCGCATGCGCCACGCGCCGTTCGCGATCGGCCCCGCCGAGCGCGACGCCTGGCTGGCACACATGCGCGACGCCGTCGACTCCCTGGAGCTGTCCGCCGAGCACGACGCCACGCTGTGGGGCTACCTGGAGATGGCTGCCCGCAGCATGCAGAACCGCTGGCCCGACGACGCGCCCGGCACCCTCTCCACCGTCTGAACAAGGGCCCCGTCCTCACGCCTCGCAGGCTCGGCGCGAGCCTCTGGACGGGGCCGAACGCCCGCACACCCCGAGGAGCCCGGTGCTGTCCCCTTCCGCTGCCCGCACGACCGGCGCCGACTGGTGGCGCGACGCGGTCTTCTACCAGGTCTACATCCGCAGCTTCGCCGACGGGAACGGCGACGGCGTGGGTGACCTCGCCGGCATCCGCGCCCGGCTGCCGCACCTGGTGGAGCTCGGCGTCGACGCGCTGTGGATCACGCCGTTCTACCCCTCCCCCATGGCCGACCACGGGTACGACGTGGCCGACCCCCGCGACGTCGAGCCGGTCTTCGGCGACCTCACCGAGTTCGACGCGCTCCTGGCCGAGGCCCACGCCGCCGGCATCCGGGTGACCGTCGACCTGGTGCCCAACCACAGCTCGCACCAGCACGAGTGGTTCCAGGCGGCGCTGGCCGCGGCGCCCGGCTCTCCCGAGCGGGCGCGGTACCTCTTCCGCGACGGCCGCGGCCCGGACGGCGCCGAGCCCCCCAACAACTGGCCCTCGGTGTTCGGCGGGCCGTCGTGGACGCGGGTGCCCGGCGGCCAGTGGTACCTGCACCTGTTCGCCCCGGAGCAGCCGGACCTGGACTTCACCAACCCCGAGGTCGTGGCCGACCTCGAGGCGACGATGCGCTTCTGGCTGGCCCGCGGCGTCGACGGCTTCCGGATCGACGTCGCGCACGGCATGGCCAAGCCCGCCGGGCTGCCGGACATGGAGCCGATGGAGGACACCGGCCTGCTCGACGACCACGGCCCCGGCGACCGCCGCTTCGACGACGACGGCGTCCACGAGGTGCACCGTCGGATCCGGGCGGTGCTCGACGAGCACCCCGGCACGATGGCCGTCGGCGAGGTGTGGGTCTCCGACGACGACCGGCTGGCGCAGTACCTGCGCCCCGACGAGCTGCAGCTGGCCTTCAACTTCAAGCTGCTCACCGCCGACTGGGACGTCGACGAGCTGCGCGACGCCGTCGTCCACTCGCTGGCCACCGTGGCGGGCACCCCCGCGCCGGCCTGCTGGGTGCTGTCCAACCACGACCGGCCGCGGCACGTCACCCGCTACGGCGGCGGGGAGGTGGGCACCCGGCGTGCTCGGGCGGCGGCGCTGCTGCAGCTGGCCCTGCCGGGCGCGGCCTACGTCTACAACGGCGACGAGCTCGGCATGCCCGACGTCGACCTGCCCGACGAGGCGCTGCAGGACCCGATCTGGGAGCGCTCCGGCCACGCCGAGCGCGGCCGCGACGCCTGCCGCATCCCGGTGCCGTGGTCGGGCACCGAGCCCGCGTACGGGTTCTCCTCCCGCCGCGAGACCTGGCTGCCCATGCCGGAGGGCTGGGGCCCGCTCACCGCGGAGGCGCAGGCCGCCGACCCGGGCTCGATGCTGTCGCTGTACCGGTCCGCGCTCGCGCTGCGGCGGACGTCGCCGGCGCTGCGCGGCGAGTCCCTGGAGTGGCTGCCCGCACCGGCAGGCTGCCTGGCGTTCCGCCGTCCCGGTGGGCTGGTGTGCCTGGTCAACGTCTCCGGGGAGGCCGTGCCGCTGCCCGAGGGCGAGGTGCTGCTGGCCAGCGCCGACGTGACCGGCGGCGTCGTCCCCGCCGACACCGCGGTGTGGCTGCGGGCCTGAGCCGGACGCGCCCGGAGGGCCTCCCGGACGCCGCGGTTCGGGAGGCGCCACCCCCGTGCGCGGGTAGCATCGGACCCGTGACGGGGCGTCGCGGGGGACGCTGAGACGACGATCGACCGACCCCGTGGTCGGGGACCACTGCGGGGGGAGGCCGCCCGTCCATGACGCTGCTCGAGGTCGAGGGCATGACCAAGTCCTTCGGCGGCAGGCGGGTCCTGCGGGAGGTCTCCTTCCGCATCGCCGAGGGCGAGATCGTCGGGCTCGTCGGCACCAACGGCGCGGGCAAGTCCACCCTCGGTGACATCGTCTCCGGGATCACCGCGGCCGACGCCGGGACGATGACGCTGGACGGCTCCCCCTACGCCCCCCTGTCGGCGGACGACGCCCGCCACGTCGGGGTCGGGGTCGTCGAGCAGCTGGTGCGGATCGACCCGGGGCTCACCCTCGCCCAGGCCGTGTTCCGGGGTACGCCGCACGCCGGGCGCCCGCAGGCCGAGCTGCGCGAGCAGGCACGGGTGCTGCTCGCCGAGGTCGACCTCGACGCCGACCCGGACACCCTCGTCGGGGACCTGCCCCACTTCGTGCACCCCCTGGTGGAGACCGCCCGCGTGCTCGCCGAGGACACCCGGCTGGTCGTGCTCGACGAGGTGTCGGCTGTCCTGCTGCCCTCGGAGGTCACCCGGCTGCACGCGGTCGCCGGCCGGCTGAGCCGGCAGGGCCGGGGCGTGCTCTACATCAGCCACCGGCTGCCGGAGATGCTCGAGGTGGTCGACCGGGTGCTGGTGCTGCGCGAGGGCCGGATCGCGCTGGACTGCCCGAGCGCTTCCCTGGACCCCGTGCGGCTGGCCGCCGAGACGGTGGGCGGGCCGGTGTCCCTGCCGGTGCGCCGTGAGCCGGCGGCCGTCCCGCTCCCCCCGCTCTCCCCGCCCGAGGAGGCCCCGGCCCCGCGGGGGGCCCGCCCGGCGCCCTCCGAGGAGGTGGCCCTGTCGGTCCGCAACCTGCGGGTTCCGGGGCGGGTCGAGGGGGTGGACCTCCTGCTGCGCCGGGGCGAGGTCGTCGGCCTGACGGGACACCGCACGTCCGGCGTCCGGGAGATCGCCGGCGCCCTCACCGGCGAGCTGCCCGCGCTCAGCGACGAGGCCGTGCTGCACGGGGAGCCGCGCTCGCTGGACCCCTCGGCGGAGGACGCCGCCCTGCGGCTGCCCGCGTACCGGCCGGACGACGACGCCTACGGGGTCGATCCCGGCGAGACGATCGCCCGCACCCTCACCGACGAGCCGTGGGGCGCGCTCACCGACCTGCGCAAGGAGATCGCCTCGCTGCGGAGGGTCATCAGGACCGTCCACCGGCTCGACGTCAAGACGCTGAGCATCCGGACGTCCGTCGGCGCGCTGTCCGGCGGCGACCAGCACAAGCTCGCGCTGGCCCGCTGGATGGCCTCGGCCCGGGACGTCGTCGTGCTGCACGAGCCGGCCCGCGGTCTGGACGTCCGGGCCCGCCAGCAGGTGCGCCAACTGATCGACGAGGCGACCGCGCACGGCACCTCGGTCGTCGTGGTGTCGGTGGACCCCGACGAGCTGGCCGACTTCTGCGACCGGGTCGGCATCGTGGCCGACGGCCGCGTCGCCCGCTGGATCGACACCGGCGAGCTCGCCGTCGACGCCGTGCGGGAGCGGATCGTCGAGGCCGCCACCGCCGCCGCCTGAGGCGCGGCGTCGTCAGACGCTGACGGTGCTCGCGACGGCGCGGAGCTTGTGCCGCGCCAGGGCGAGGTTCGCCGTCACGCGGTTGAGCACGAGGTAGATGAACAGGCCGGAGTTGCCCTGCCCCTTGAGCACGTTGATCAGGTGGTACTGGTTCTGCAGCGTGATCAGGACGTCCTCGATCTCGTCCTTCAGCTCGAGGTCCTGGATGGTGCGCAGCTTCGCGCGCACCACGTTCGAGTTCCCCGCGGCCGCGACGTTGAGGTCGAACCCGGGCGTCCCTCCGGCCGCGAGGGCCATGCCGCTGTCGATGTCGACGATCGCGGCGCCGCTGGCGCCCTCGATCGCGAGCAGGTCGGCGATGACGTTGTCGAGCTGTGCCACGGATGGGGCTCCTGTCGTCTCGTTGGCGGGCCGCAGCGGGGTGCTGCGGACCGGATCGGGGGGCGTCCCGGCCGGGCCGGTCGAGCCGGACGCCTGTCGGCGCGCGGTGTGCCGGGGTGACGACGGTGCCGCCCCGACACGCGTCGCACCGGCCGGAGCACGGTGCGCGGCCTCCTCGTCGACGGCGGGCGGCACGTCCGGCTGCGGTGTCCGCTCCGGCCGGGACCCGTCGCCGGGTGCCCGATCCGGGTACGGCGGTCGCTGCGCGGCGAGCTCGTACGGGGTGGGGCGTCCCCACGGCCACAGCGACGCCCACCACCCGCTTGCCATGCCTTGTTCCGCCTTCGCCGAGGGGGCTCAGAACCCCAGACAACACGTCTCCGCGAGGCCGGGCAAACCGGTCGACGTATCTGCAGGTGAGCGCGCCGACACCGACGGCGACCGTCGCTGGACCCGTCGGGTCGGGCCCCCGCGCCACGGTCGACGTGCGGTCCTGGCCGGGAAACCGGCCGGAGGGCGGTGGCCGGCCCTCCGGTACGTTCCGCGGGGACCGGAGCGGGCCGGCACCGAGCGCCGCCGTCAGGAGGAGACCGCCGTGAAGACCAGGGACCTCGCCTACGTCGCGCTCTTCGCCGCGATCGTGGCCGTGCTCGGGCTGCTGCCGCCGGTCCCCGTGCCGGGCATCCCGGTGCCGATCACGGCGCAGACCCTCGGCGTGATGCTGGCCGGCTCCGTGCTCGGCGCCAAGCGCGGCGGGCTGGCGCTGCTGGTGTTCCTGGCCGTGGTCGCCGTCGGCGCCCCGGTGCTGTCGGGGGGCCGCGGCGGCCTGGGCGTCTTCGTCGGTCCGACGGCCGGCTACCTGTACAGCTGGCCGGTCGCGGCGTTCGTGATCGGCTGGCTGACCCAGCTGTTCTGGCGGCGGTTCAACCTCGCCTGGGCGCTGGTGGCCAACCTGGTCGGCGGCGTGGTCGTCATCTACGCCATCGGCATCCCGTTCACCAGCCTCTACGCCGACATCCCGCTGTCGGCGTCGTTCACCGGCGCGCTGGCGTTCATCCCCGGTGACGTGGTCAAGGCCGTGGCCGCCTCGGTGGTGGCCGTCGCCGTCCGTCGCGCATACCCGGTGATCGAGCTGCCCGCGCGGCGCGCCACCGCCGGCTGAGTCCGCTCGTGCGGTGGGGACGGCGCGCAGCCGCCGCGGCGTCCGCGGAGACCCTCCCGCGGACGGCGGTCGAGCTGCGCGGGGTCTCCCACACGTACGGCGACCGCACCGTGCTCGCCGACGTCTCGGTGACCCTGACCGAGTCCCGGGTGGGGGTGATCGGCGCCAACGGCTCGGGCAAGAGCACCTTCGCCCGGCTGCTCAACGGCCTGGTCGTGCCGACCGCGGGCACGGTGCTCGTCGACGGCCTGGACACCCGCACCCGGGCGCGGGAGGTGCGCCGGCGGGTCGGCTTCGTCTTCCAGGACCCCGACGCGCAGATCGTGCACCCCACCGTCGCCGAGGACCTCGCCTTCGGCCCGACCAACCAGGGGGTGGACGCCGCGGAGATCGCCCGGCGGGTGGACGACGTCCTGGCGCGGTACGGGCTGACCGACCACCGCGACCACCCCGCGCACCTGCTGTCGGGCGGGCAGAAGCAGCTCCTGGCCATCGCCGGTGTCCTGGTGATGCACCCGGAGCGGATCGTGTTCGACGAGCCGACCACCCTGCTCGACCTCGCCAACACCCGGCGGGTGGCCCGCGTCATCGACGAGCTGGCGCAGGACGTCGTCGTGGTGACCCACCACCTGGACCTGCTGGCCGGCTTCGACCGGGTGCTGGTGTTCGAGGACGGCCGCGTCGCCGCCGACGGCTCGCCCCCCGAGACGGTGCCCTGGTACGTGGCGAGGATGGGCTGATGCTGTCGCTGTACCTCCCGGGCACCAGCCCGGTGCACCGCGCGCCGGCCGGCCTGAAGCTGGCCGTGCTGGCAGCGCTCGGCGTCGGGCTGTTCCTGGTGTCGCGGGTGGAGGTGGTGGCCGGGGCGCTGGTCGCCGTGCTGGCGCTGGGTCTGGTGGTGGCGCGGCTGCCTGCCCGCGCACTGTGGGCGCAGGTGCGGCCGGTGTGGGTCTGGCTGGCCGCGCTGTTCGTCGTCCACCTGGTCGTGACCGGGCCGCTGACCGGTGCGGTGGCGGTGCTGCGCCTGCTCACCCTGGTGGTGGCCGCGGCGGTGGTCACCGCGACCACCCGCGTGACGGCGCTGGTGGCGGTCGTGGAGTGGCTGGCCGGGCCGCTGCGGGTGGTGGGCGTGCGCCCGGCGCGAGTGGGGCTGGTGGTCGCGATGACCCTGCGCTTCATCCCGCTGCTGGCCGAACGCGCGGCCCGGATCCGCGAGGCGCAGGCCGCACGGGGCGCCGAGCGCGTGCGGCTCGGGCTGCTCGTGCCGCTGATCATCTCGGTGCTGCAGCTGGCGCACACCCTCAGCGAGGCCCTCGACGCCCGGGGCGCCGACGACACGCCGCTGCGTGCGGCCGGCTCGACGGGGACGGCGTGACCGGGGCGGGCGTCGTGACCGGGATCTGGCTGACCGGGGAAGCGGCGGCGCCGATGCGGCGGGTGCCGTCGGCCCGGCTGCTGGCCGGCCGGGGCCTCGAGGGCGACCGGTACGCCCTCGGCGGCGGCACGTGGGCCCGGTACCCGGACCTGGAGAAGCAGCTGACGCTCATCGACGCCGGCGACGTGGCCGCCGTCGCGGCGGAGGTGGGCGTGGAGCTGACGCCCGGGGACACCCGCCGCAACGTGGTGACCACGGGGATCGACCTGCCGTCGCTGGTCGGCCGGTGGTTCGCCGTCGGCGACGCGCTGCTGTTCGGCATGAAGCGCTGCCCGCCGTGCACCCACCTGGAGCGGCTGACCGGGGCCCGGCTGGTCAAGGCGATGGTGCACCGCGGCGGGATCAACGCCGCGGTCTTCGCCGGCGCGCCGATCGCCGAGGGGGCGCCGGTGCGGCCGGTGACCGAGGAGGAGGCCGCCCGGCGGGGGGCGCCCACGGGCGCCGATCGCCCGGTGCCGCGGGTCGTCGGCGGCTGACCGCCCGCCACGCTCGCGGCCCGGTCGTCGGTCTCCGGGCGGTCGTGCTCTGCCCACCAGGGTGGGCAGAGCAC